>DASWDS010000445.1:0-1987 GCA_036395165.1 Anaeromyxobacteraceae bacterium
TCACTCCACGGCGTCCCGGGTGGAGCGCCGGGGCGTAAGCAGTCATTTCGACGTGAGCGGAGATGCATGCGCACCACGCACACGCCCCATCAGACCGCGGCCGCGCGCGGCGACCGGAGCGCCGCGCGAGCACCTCGATCCCATGCGCGTCGCCCTCGCCGCAGACCACGCCGGCTTCTCGCTCAAGGAGAAGGTGCGCCAGCACCTCGCGACCGGCGGAGTCGACGTCCTCGATCTCGGCGCTCACGACGAGCGCCCGAGCGACTACCCCGACCATGCGGAGGCGGTCGCGGCCGCGGTCGTCGAGGGGCGCGCGGAGCGCGGCGTGCTCGTGTGCGGGAGCGGCGTCGGCGTCGTCGCCGCCGCCAACAAGATCCCGGGCATCCGCGCCGGCCTGTGCCACGACCACTACTCGGCTCACCAAGGTGTCGAGCACGACGACATGAACGTCCTCGCGCTGGGTGCCCGCGTCATTGGGGAGGCGCTCGCGCTCGAGCTCGTGGACGCCTTCCTCGGCGCCCGCTTCTCTGGCGAGGAGCGCCACGCACGCCGGCTCGCGAAGGTCCGGGCCATCGAGCAGCGGTACCTCGCGCCGGCGAAGGGGCGGTGACGGGGACCGGGACCTCGGCTCGACCGCGACGGGGAGATCCGATCGCTCGCGGACCTCGTGTCGACGGCAGGAGAACGCCATGACCCCGCACGTGAGGTGCGGGACGTCACGGTGAGACACATCCTACGCGCCGGCATGCTCCCGCTCGCCTGGTCCCTGCTCGTCACTGCCGTCCTCGGGCGCGGGCCCGGGGGCGACGCGGTCGATCGCCGCCAGGCGCTGCGCGCCCTCTACGACGCGTGCTCCGGGAAGATCATGGCGGTCGCGCTGCGTCTCCTGGGGGATCGCTCCGAGGCGGAGGATGTCGTGCAGGAGACGTTCCTCGAGGTGTGGCGCCGCGCGGCCGAGTACGACCCGGCGCGCGCCACCGCCGAGACGTGGGCCGTCGTGATCGGCCGGAGCCGCGCGCTCGACCGGCTGAGGTCGCGCTCCGCCGCCGCGCGTGCCGTGTCGGCGCAGGCGCTCGAGCCCACCTCGGCCGATCCGGCGCCCGAGAGCGCGGAGGGACGCGAGGAGCGGGCGCGGGTGCGCGGCGCGCTCTCCGCCCTGCCGCCGGAGCAGCGAGAGGCGCTGGAGCTGGCCTGTTTCGAGGGCCTCACGCAGAGCGAGATCGCGGCCCGCACCGGCCAGCCGCTCGGGACGGTCAAGACGCGCGTCCGGCTCGCCATGGAGAAGATCGGCGCCGCGCTGGGAGAATCCGCGTGACGTGCGACGAGTTCCAGGACCTCGCCGGCGCGCTGGCGCTCGGGACGCTCGACGCGAGCGACCGGGCCGCCGCGGAGGAGCACCTCCTCGAGCGCGAGCACCGGGGCTGTCCGGAGGCGCTCGCGCGCGCGAGGGCCAGCGTCGCAGCGCTCGCGGGCGCGCTCCCGCCCGTGCCGCCCACGGCGGGGGTCTGGCGCGCGATCGCGGCGCGCCTCGGGCTCGACGCGGAGCGGTCGGTGACCCCGCTGCGCGCTCGCCGCGCGTTGCTCCCCTGGGTGGCCGCGGCCGCGCCGCTCGCGGCGGCGGCCGTCGCCATCGGGCTGTGGGCGCGCGAGCGCGCCGCCCGCGATCGCGGGGAGGCGGAGCTGGCCGAGGTGGGACGCGGGGCGCAGCTCGAGGCGCGCGAGCGCGCCGCCCTCCTCGTCGAGGTGCAGGCGCTCCGGGCGGACGTGGCGCGCGAGCGCGATCTCCTCGCGCTGCTCGACGTGGAGGGGAGCCGCGTCGTGCCGCTCGCCCCCGTCGCGGGCCACACCGGCCGCGCCACCGCCATCGTGAGCTCCCGGACGCGTCGCGCGGTCATCGTCTCGAGCGCGCTCGCCCCCGAGCCGGGCAAGGTCTGGCAGCTCTGGGTCATCCACGGCGCGGGCGCGCCCGAGCCGGCGGGGTTCCTCC
>DASWDS010000446.1:0-3926 GCA_036395165.1 Anaeromyxobacteraceae bacterium
CGAGCGCGAGGATCCCCATCACCGCCGCCTTCCCGAGGTAGTAGGGCAGCGCTGGAAACGCCGAGCTGTCGTAGCGGTATCCGTCGGTGGCGAGCACGGCGAGGAGCGGCGGCGACAGCGTGTACCCGGGCGCGCGGAAGCCGGCGGGCCGCCGCCCGGTCACGCGCAGGATCGCCTCGGCCCCGCCGCGCACCTCGGCCGCGATCTCGGCGGGAGGCCTGCGCGAGAGCGCGTAGTCGTGCGACAGGCTGTGGTTGCCGATCTCGTGCCCGCCGTCCGCGAGCCGGCGCACCGCCGCCGCCGCGCGCGGGTCATCGAGGTTCTTGCCGATGGCGAAGGCGGTGCCGCGGATGCCGAGGCGCGCGCACAGCTCCCCGAAGCGCTCCACCGCCTTGCCGTAGACGGGGTCGTCGCCAGGGGGCGGCGCCGGGAGGCCGTGGATGCGGTGGTAGTGCTCGAGCCCGTCGAGGTCGATGGACAGGGAGGCGAGCACGGGAGAGGGTTTATCACGCCGCCATGGGTCAGGTCGGGATCGCGCTGCTGTTCCCGACCCAGAGTAATCGGCTCGTGCTGTACCCGACCCAGAGTAATCCGCTCGCAAAGTGCATCGCTTCACGGGGTCCGGCCCGTGGTCGTCAGCTCCCGCAGCGCTGGCGCACCCCGTCAACGCGCTATGCCGCGCCCGACGCCGCGCACGAGGCGGCGTTGACGAGACGGACTCTGACTCACGTTTCGCCCTGTTCGACCGCCGCGGTGGGGGGTCTGGGGGGAGCTGCGCTCGCTCCCCCCAGCTGAGGTCACGCTACGCGAAAGCGCAGCTCGACCGGAAATCGCTCTGACTCGCCGAGAACTGCGTTTGCGAGCACGAGAAACGGCGAAAGGCGAGTCTGAGCCTTCGCGACCCGCGAGAAGCGGACGGCAAGGCGAGTGGAGATACGGCCGTAAGCGGCTGTCCCCGACATGGATGAATCGCGAATGTCGTCTCGATTCTTTTCCGGCGGCTCAGGATGGCGCAGCGCAGCGGACCCCGAGCGAGACCCGGAGCCCATAGGTGCCGCTGGGGAAGATCACATCGCGGACGCCCTCCCGCATCGCCTGCCAAGCGATGCGGTACGACGTGAGGAACTCCTTCAGGCGAGAGAGCGCCTCGATCCGTTTCCACTTGTCACGACTGGCGATCCTGGGCCGAAGCTGGCCGAGGGGTGCATTGGAGGCTGGCCGGGTCGTGGGCTTCTGAGCCAGAACCTTCGCCTTTCCCAAGAACCCGACACCTTTGTTGACGATGGCAAGGGTGGCCCGCTCTTCGAGGACGGCGAGCGCTGCGCTGAGCCTCTCCCGGAATTCGTCGGGTGATTCGAAGCCGGGCGGCGTGCTGAACTCGAGGTCGACCGTTTCCGGCATCGGGCCGTCGGCTCGGAAGAAGGTGCCGGGCCTCTCGAGTCGGATGGAGCCGGCATCGATCTGCTCCGGAGTGGACCAGAGCCCCGGCCAATCGCGGCCGTGACGAACGAGCCCCGCAGCGACGGGATTGGCCAGCGTATAGGCGGCCTTGGCGACGATGTCGTCGGGAGAGGACAGCGCGACGGCGCTGTAGCTCGACGGCGCCCAGAACGATTCGGAACGATCGAGGGAAGCGTTGAGGGCGCGCGCGACGAGTGAGTCCAGGTACTGCTCGAAGGCGGGGAGGCGACCGCCGGGATCGGTGACGACGAGGTGGAAATGGCTAGACAGGACGCAGGCGGTGTGGACCCGAACGCCGAAGCGTCCGGCGGCCACCGCGAGCACGTAGGCGAAGACGCCGTTGGTCGTGGCCGAGGGCCTGAGGAGGAACTGCCGCTGAGAACAACGCCGCGTGACGAGATAGGTCGTGCCCGGAAGCACCTGGCGCGGTGCGGTCATGAGCGAGGCAAGAGCAGACGCCGTGCCGCAGGTGAGGTGTTGCAGATTCGGGCGCTTGGCCGCTGTCGGGCGCGCAACTGGGGTCCGTGGTTCAGCCCGGACGTCCGTGGAACTACTCTGGGTCGGGAGAAGGGTCGGGGAGATGGGAGAGCGGGGGGTCGAAGAGAGCGAAGCGCTCCACCACCTCGATGGGAGGGAGGCGAGTACGCCTCGGGCGCCGCACCCGTCACGGGACGGCGCGCTTGGAGTCGTCGCCGCCTTGCGACGATCCGCCGCCGGTCTCGCGCTGCGGCGGCGCCTGCACGCGCAGCACCCAGAACAGCCGTCCTACCTGCTTCAGCACGTTCGGGACGCGCTTGAAGAGCGCGATCGAGGGCGGCCGCTTCTCCTCGAGCGTGATCGGGATCTCGACCACCTTCTTGCCCTCGAGACCGGCGCGCAGCACGAGCTCGCTCGCGAACACGTCCTTGTCCACCACGCACCGCTCGGCGGTCGGCGCGATGCGCTCGCGGATGAACGCCTTCACGCCATGCGTGTCGGTGCCCTGGAACCCGAGCGCGATCCGCAGCAGCGTGTTGTGCACCGCGGTCGCGGCCCGCCGGTAGACGGGGCGGTGGTCCTGCGAGCCGGGCGCCCGCTTCGACCCCACCACCATGTCGGCGCCGCCCGCGTCGAGGACCGCGAGCGCGCGGTCGTAGAAGCGGACGTCGCAGAGGTCGATCTCGTCCGCGACGACGTAGGCGCCCTTCGCCTCGAGGATGCCGCGGCGCAGCGCGAGCCCGTAGTTCGGCTCGTCCGAGTGGATGAAGCGCAGGCGCGGCGTCTCGGCGGCGAGCGCGCGCAGGATCTCGACGGTGCGGTCCTTCGAGCCGTTCTCGGTGATGACGATCTCGTAGTCCCAGCCGCGCTCGTCGAGCCGCGCCATGAGCTCCTGGCATGACTCGCGGAGGATCGACTCCTCGTTGTAGACCGGGATGACGACGGAGAGCTTGGGGGCAGCCATCTAGCCGGCCTTTCTCGCGCATTCGCGGCCGGCGAGCAAGGCGTCCTCCATCGAGGAGTACTCCCAGCGGCCGTACCGGCCGGCCACGAGGATGTCCCGCGCCTCGAGCCAGGACACGATCTCGCGCTTCGCCGCGCCATACCGGTCGTCGTAGATGACGTACGCGTGCGGGATGGCGCGCGCCTCGGTGAAGAGCACGTCGTCGCGCCCGCGCAGGAACCCGAGCTCGAGCAGCGTCTCGATCGCCTGCCGCTCCACCGTCGCGCCGTCGAGCGGCGCCCCCGCGCTGAACTCGACGTAGAAGCTGCGGCAACCGGCGGGCGCGAGCGACGCGACCGCGGCCGACGCCGAGCCGACGCGGTAGGGCGCGTAGCGCTCCTCGGGGAGGTAGACCCAGTGGAACGGCGGCGCGCCCACGTCGCGCGCGGCGACGTTCACGTAGGTGACGGTGGTGGCCCGGAGCTCGCCGGCGGCCTCGAGGACGGCCGCGGGCGCTCCCGCGCACAGCCGCACCAGCTCGGGGAGCGCGATGGTCGCGACGAGGCGGCGCCAGCGCACCTCCTCGCCCGTCGAGAGCCGCGCCGTCTTCCGCGCGGGGTCGATGGCCGTCGGCTCGACGCGGCACTCCGCGGGCCGCGGCAGCCGCGCCGCGAGCGCCCGGACGAAGGCCTCGATGCCACCCTCGCTGGGGTAGATGAAGCTCGCGTTGTAGCCGGCCTGGTCGCCCTCGAGCCCGAGCGCGCCACGCACCACCTGCTCCACCGTCGGACGCGGCACGAAGCGGCCCATCCACTCCGTGCTCATGTCGCGCGGGTGGACGGTCCAGAGCTTCGCGTTGTACGGGAACATGAAGTTCTTCGCGAAGCCCTCGCCGAGGTGGCGCAGGATGAACTCCGCGAACGTGCGCGGCTCGCGCTCGCGCAGGCTCCTGCCCTTCTCGCCGAAGTGCGCGTCGATGAACCCGAGCACGTTCTCGGCGACGACCTCCGCCGGCAGCCCGTGGGTGTTCACCTGGTACGGGTAG
>DASWDS010000447.1:0-8209 GCA_036395165.1 Anaeromyxobacteraceae bacterium
CGGGGTCGGGGTCGAGGTTGGGCTCGCGGTCGAGGTCGAGGTCGCGTAGAGGGCATTCAGCGCGCGCAAGAGCAGCGGCCGGCGCTCCTTCATCGCGACGCCCGCGTCCTTCCACGCGCGCCGGACGCGCTCGGCCTCGGCCGTCCACCGTTCCACGTCGTCGGGCAGGAGCGCGTCGAGCGCCTCGCGCAGGAGGCCCGCGAGCGCCGGGGCGCGCCCCTCGGTCGAGAGCGCGACGACCACGCCGCCGCGGCGCACGACGCCGCACGAGAAGGCGGACGCGCTCGCGACGTCGTCGACCGCGTTCACGAAGACGCGGCGCGCCTCGGCTGCGCGGGAGACGGCGCGGTTCACCGCGGGGGTCGCAGCGGCCACCGCGAGCCAGGCGCCGTCGAGGTCCGACTCCTCGAAGGCGCGCGCGTGCACCTCGGCCGCGTGCGGCGCGATCTCCTCCCGCACCTCGGGCGCGACCACCACCACCCGTGCGCCCGCGGCGGCGAGCTGACGGACGCGCTGCGCCGCGACGGCGCCGCCACCGACGACGAGCGCGCGGCGCCCCTCGAGCCGCAGGAAGAGGGGGAAGAGCTCGCTCACGACGCGAGCGCCTCCGGGCGCTTCGCGACGAGCCCGAGCCCGCGCAGGTGCGCCACGATCCTCTCCAGGCTCTCCTCGACGCTCTCGGCGTCGCTCCTCGCCACGACATCGGGATGGGTGGGCGGCTCGTAGGGATCGGAGACGCCGGTGAAGTGGGCCAGCTCGCCCGCGAGCGCCTTCCGGTAGAGGCCCTTCACGTCGCGCTCGGCGAGCTTCTCGATCGACGCCGAGACGAACACCTCGACGAAGGGGACGCCATCCTTCTCCGCGAGCGCCCGCACCTCGTCGCGGGTGGCGGCGTAGGGCGAGATGGCGGCGGTCACCACCGCGACGCCGTTGCGCGCGAGGAGCCGCGCCACGTACCCGATGCGCCGGATGTTGGTGTCGCGGTCCTCCTTCGAGAAGCCGAGGCCCTTCGAGAGGTAGGTGCGCACCTCGTCGCCGTCGAGGATCTCGACCCGCCGCTCGGCCGCGAGGAGGGGCTCGAGCGCCCTGGAGAGCGTGCTCTTGCCGGCGCCCGAGAGGCCGGTGAACCAGACGATGTAGCCGCCGTGCCGCGAGCTGGGGGGCATCTAGGATCCTCGCTTCGGGAGGTCGTCGGAGCTGGGCGGCGACTGCGGTCGCGCATGCAACCCGCACTCCTTCTTGGCGGAGCCGCGCCAGCGTCCCGCGCGCGGGTCCTCGCCGGGCGTGACCGGCGTCGTGCACGGGGCGCAGCCGATGCTCGGGTAGCCCCGCGCGTGGAGCGGGTTCAGCGGGACGCCGTTCGCCCTGGCGTAGGAGGCCACGTCGGCCGCGGTCCAGCGCACGAGCGGGTTCACCTTCACGAGACCGAACTTGTCGTCCCACTCGACGGGGCGGGCGCTCGCGCGGTCGGGCGTCTGGTCGCGGCGGATGGCGGTGATCCAGGCGTCGAGCTTCGCCAGCTCGGCGCGGAGCGGCTGCACCTTGCGCGCCTCGCAGCACGCGTCCGGGTCGACCTGCCATGGCGCCGGGGCGTCGGCCGGCTCGTCCGCGAGCGCCTCGAACCAGGGGCGCACGCCACGGATCGTGATGCCGTAGCGCTCCTCGAGCGCGCTCCACAGCGTGTACGTCTCCGGGAAGAGGTAGCCGGTGTCGAGCGTGAAGACGTCGACGGCGAGCCCGGCGCGCGCCGCCATGTCGACGAGCACGCACCCCTCGGCGCCGAAGCCGGTCGCGAACCCGAGCCACGGCGCGAACCGCGCGGCGGCCTCGGCGAGGATCTCCTGCGGCGGGCGCTCCTCGAGCGCGTCCGCCCATGTGGCGAGCTCTTCGTGGGTCATTGTCTCGGTGAACCGGCCCGAGCGCAGGGGCAACCGGATGAGGCTGCCCCTGAGCGAGGGGGGGAGCGTGAGGGGGGCGGCCGCTTCTGGCGGCCCCCCTCACTTGGCTGACGCGAACGCCTCGGCGAAGTCCTCCTTGATGTCCTCGATGTGCTCGATGCCGACCGAGACGCGGACCTGGTCCGGCGTCACGCCCGCGCTCTTCTGCTCGGCGTCGCTGAGCTGCTGGTGCGTCGTCGAGGGCGGGTGGATGACGAGCGTCTTCGCGTCGCCCACGTTGGCGAGGTGCGAGGCGAGCTTCACCGCGTTGATGAACTTCTTGCCCGCTTCGTAGCCGCCCTTGATGCCGAACGAGAGGACGCCGCCGAAGCCGTTCTTGAGGTACTTGCGCGCGCGCTGGTGGTACGGGTGCTCCTCGAGGCCGGGGTAGGAGACCCAGGAAACTTGAGGATGGGTCTTCAGCCACTTCGCGAGCGCGAGGGCGTTGTCCACGTGCCGCTGCACGCGCAGGGACAGCGTCTCGAGCCCCTGCAGGAGCAGGAACGAGTTGAACGGCGAGAGCGCCGGGCCGATGTCGCGCAGGCCTTCGACGCGGGCGCGGATGATGAACTGGATGTTGCCGAACGGGCCCTTCGGGCCGAACACGTCGTTGAAGACGAGGCCGTGGTAGCCGGGCGCCGGATCGGTGAAGACGGGGAACTTGCCGGACGCGCCCCAGTCGAACTTGCCCGAGTCGACGATGACGCCGCCGATCGAGTTGCCGTGCCCGCCGATCCACTTCGTGGCCGACTCGACCACGACGTCGGCCCCGTGCTCGATCGGGCGCACGAGATAGCCGGCGGTCCCGAAGGTGTTGTCCACGATGAACGGGATCTTGTGCTCGTGGGCGAGCGCCGCGAGCGCCTCGAAGTCGGGGATGTTGAAAGCGGGGTTGCCGAGGGACTCGACGTAGATGGCCTTCGTCTTCGCGTCGATCGCCTTGCGGTAGTCGCCGAGGTTGTCGCCCTCCACGAACCTCACGCCGATGCCGAGCCGCGGCAACGTCACCTTGAACTGGTTGTAGGTGCCGCCGTAGAGGAGGCTCGTCGAGACGATGTTGTCGCCGGCCGCCGCGATGTTGGTGATGGCGAGGAACTGCGCCGCCTGCCCGGAGGCCGTCGCGAGCGCCGCCACGCCGCCCTCGAGCGCGGCGATGCGCTTCTCGAAGACGTCGGTGGTGGGGTTCATGATGCGCGTGTAGATGTTGCCGAACTCCTGGAGCGCGAAGAGCTTGGCGCCGTGCTCGGCCGAGTCGAACGTGTACGACGTCGTCTGGTAGATGGGCACCGCGCGCGCGTTCGTGCCGGGAGCCGGCTCCTGGCCGGCGTGGACCTGGAGCGTCTCGAAGCGCGGCTTTCTGCTGGGGGGAAGGGCCATGGGGTGTTCCTTTCTCTGGCGTCGAATCGGGGTCGGGAGCCGGTCACCGCGGAGCCGCTGCGGCGAGCTGGAGCAGCATCTTAGATGGCGGACGTATGTCCTGTCAAGCGGAGGAGGCTCGTGCCGTCCCGTCAGTACTTCGGAATCGAGCGGTCGACGTCGTCGCTATAACGGAGGATGCCGCCCGTGAGGTTCGCGACGCGCTGGAACCCCGCCTCGGTGAGCGCCCGCGCCGCCCTCCTCGAGCGGCCCCCGCTCTTGCAGTAGACGACCACCTCGCGGGCGCGCTCGAGCTCGGCCGCCGCGGCCGGCAGGGTGCCGAGCGGGAGGAGCCGCGCGCCGGGGAGGTGCGCGATCTGCCACTCGTGCGGCTCGCGCACGTCCACGAGCTGGAAGTCGTCGCCCCGCGCGCGCTTCGCCGCGAGCTCGGCGGGCGTGATCTCGACCACCGCGTCGGCCGGCGCCGGCGCGTGCGCGGCAGGGCCGGCGCAGAGCGCCTCGTAGTCCTGGAGCTCGCGGATCGTCCGCGTCCCGCAGGCGGGGCAGCGCGCGTCGCGGCGGATGTTCACGCTCCGGAAGCGCATCGAGAGCGCGTCCACGAGGAGGAGGCGGCCGATGAGCGGCTCGCCGATGCCGGCGAGGAGCTTCAGCGCCTCGGTCGCCTGGACCACGCCGAGGAGGCCCGGCAAGACGCCGAGCACGCCGCCCTCCGCGCACGACGGCACGGCGCCGGGGGGCGGCGGGGTCGGGTAGAGGCAGCGGTAGCAGGGCCCGCCCTCGGTCGCGAAGATCGACGCCTGGCCCTCGAAGCGGAAGATGCTGGCGTAGACGTTGGGGCGGCCGGTGAGCACGCACGCGTCGTTCACGAGGTAGCGCGTGGCGAAGTTGTCGGTGCCGTCCACCACGAGGTCGTGCGTCCGCACGAGCTCGAGCGCGTTGTCGGAGGTGAGCCGCGTCTCGTGGCCGGTCACCTCGACGTGCGGGTTCAGGTCGTGCATGCGCTCGATGGCCGAGGCGAGCTTCTTGCGCCCGACGTCCTTCGTGCCGTGCAGCACCTGGCGCTGGAGGTTCGTCACGTCCACGTCGTCGAACTCGACGAGGCCGATGTGGCCGACGCCCGCCGCCGCCAGGTAGAGGGCCGCCGGAGACCCGAGCCCGCCCGCGCCGACCATGAGCACGCGCGCGCCCTTGAGACGCCGCTGCCCCTCCATCCCCACCTCGGGGAGGATGAGGTGCCGGCTGTAGCGGTGGATCTCGTCGTTCGTGAGCGGCGGCAGCGGCCGCGTCGTGTTCCCGATCGCCACGGCTAGCCTCCCGCGATGGCGGGGACGACGACGATCTCGTCGCCGTCCACGAGCGGCGTCGCGAAGCCCTTCTGGAAGCGGATGTCGTCGTCGTTCACGTAGTACACGACGTACGCGTAGGGCTCGCCGCGGGCGTCGCGCAGCCGGGGCGCGACCTCCGGGAAGCGCGTCGCGAGGGCGGCGACGGCGTCGCCGACGGTGGCGCCGGCGACCTCGTGCGTGCTCTTGCCGCCGGCGAGGGGGGCGAGGACGGAGGGGAGGGTGAAGATGACGGGCATGGCAGGCTCCTCGATCTAGCGGCGGCTCTCGACCAGCGCCGCCACCTCGCGCAGCCGCGGCGCGATGACGGGGGCTTCGGGCAGCGCGCCCTGGATCGCCTCGACCGTCTTGAGGCCGTTCCCGGTGATGCAGAGGACGAGCTCGTCGTCGCGCCCGAGGCGCCCGGCACGCGCCAGCGCGAGCGCGGCCGCCACGACCGTGCCGCCCGCCGTCTCGGTGAAGACGCCCGTGTCCTGCGCGAGGAAGCGGATGCCTTCCACGAGCTCGGCGTCGCTCACCTTGGCGGCCCAGCCGCCGGAGCCACGCAGCGCGGACGCGGCGAAGCGGCCGTCGGCGGGGTTGCCGATGGCGATCGAGCGCGCGATGGTGTCGGGCACGACCGGCTCGATCCGATCTCCTCCGCTCTCGACCAGGTTCACGATGGGCGAGCAGCCGGCCGCCTGCGCGCCGAAGAGGCGCGGGAGCGGTCCCGTGGCCAGCCCGGCGGCGGAGAATTCCTTGAAGCCCTTGTGCAGCTTCGTCACGAGCGAGCCGCCGGCCATGGGCGCGATGACGGCGGAGGGGAGTCGCCACCCGAGCTGCTCCGCGATCTCGTAGGCCATCGTCTTCGAGCCCTCGCCGTAGTACCCGCGCAGGTTCACGTTGACGATGCCCCAGCCGAAGCGATCGGCGACCTGCGAGCAGAGGCGGTTCACGTCGTCGTAGGTGCCGCGCACGCGGACGAGGTTCGGGCCGTAGACGGCGGTTCCGATGACCTTCCCGAGCTCGAGGTCGTGCGGGATGAAGATCCACGCCGCGAGCCCCGCCCGCGCTGCCTGCGCGGCGACCGCGTTCGCGAGGTTGCCGGTCGAGGCGCAGCCGATCGTGTCGAGCCCGAGCGCGACGGCGGCGTTGATCGCGCTCGCGACGACGCGGTCCTTGAAGGAGAGGGTCGGGTGCGAGACGGCGTCGTTCTTCACCCACGCGCGCGCGATGCCCAGGCGCGCGGCGAGGCGTGGCGCCTCGAGGAGCGGGGTGAAGCCCGAGTCGAGCGAGAGGGTCGGCTCGGAGACCGGGAGCCACTCCTGGTAGCGCCACAGCGACTGCGGCCTGAGCGCGATCTCGGCGGCGGTGGGGAGGCGGCGATGCGGGTCGTACACGGGCTCGAGCGGGCCGAGGCACGACGCGCACACCGCGACGGGCGCCGGGTCGAAGCGCGCGCCGCACAGCTTGCAGGCGAGGGGGACGAGCCGTGGCCCGGTGGGCGTGGGGGCGGGCGCCGGCTCCTCGGCGCGGGCGGTCAGGGCGGCCATGGTTTCGGTCTCCGAGGTGCGACGAGAGGCGACATCCTTGATGACGGATGTTCCTCTTGTCAAGCGGAGGTGACCGATATGTCCCACCCGGGCCGCTGCGGCGAGGGGGTTCCGCCCATCCGCCGCGCATCGATTAGCATCCGTTGCGTGCGCCCGCGCGAGGACCACGTGCCCAGCTCGCAGCCCCGCTCCGTCGCTGCGCTCTTCCTCGACCGCGTCGGAGAGACGCCCGACGCCGAGGCGTTCCGTCACCCGTCCGCCCGCGGGTGGTCGAGCCTCTCCTGGCGCGACACCGAGGCGCGCGTCCGCGCCATCGCCTGCGGCCTGCGAGCGCTCGGGCTCGCGCCGGAGGAGCGGTGCGCCATCCTCTCCTCGACCCGCATCGAGTGGATCCTGGCCGACCTCGCCATCGTCTGCGCCGGCGGCGCGACCACCACCATCTACCCGTCGAGCACGGCCGACGAGTGCGCGTTCATCCTCTCCGACTCGCAGAGCGCCTTCGCGTTCGTCGAGGACGCGGACCAGCTCGCGAAGCTGCGCGAGCGCCGCGGCGGGCTGCCCGCGCTCCGGAAGGTCGTCCTGCTCGGCGGGGACGCGGCGGGCGACGGCTGGGTGACGACCCTCGCCGAGCTCGAGGCGCTCGGCCGCGCCGAGGACGCCGCGCGCCCGGGCCGCTTCGAGGAGCTGGCGGAGGCTGTGCGGCCTGACGCCCTCGCGACGCTCGTCTACACCTCGGGGACGACGGGCCGGCCCAAGGGCGTCGAGCTCGTGCACGACGGCTGGGTGGCGCAGGCGGAGGCGGTGGCGACCGCGTGCATCCTCGATCACCCCGAGCCGCTGCAGTACTTCTGGCTGCCGCTCTCGCACGTTTTCGGGAAGATGATCGGGACCGCACAGCTCAGGCTCGGCTTCCCGACCGCGGTGGACGGGCGGGTGGAGAAGCTCGTCGAGAACCTCGCCGTCATCCGCCCGACCTTCGTCTGCGCCGTCCCGCGCATCTTCGAGAAGGTGCACAACCGCGTCGTGCAGCAGGCGCTCGAGGGCGGCGCGGTGAGGAGCGCGCTCTTCCGGTGGGCCGTGCGCGCCGGTCGCGAGCGCGCGCAGGCGCGGCGCGAGGGGCGCGCGCCCGGGCCGCTCCTCGCGGCGCGCTGGGCGATCGCGGATCGCCTCGTGTTCAGGCGGGTCCGGGCGCTCTTCGGCGGCCGCCTCCGGTTCTTCATCTCGGGGAGCGCGCCCCTCTCGCGCGACGTGAACGAGCTCTTCGAGGCGGCCGGCATCCTCATCCTGGAGGGCTACGGGCTCACCGAGTCGTCGGCGGCGACGCACGTGAACCTGCCGCAGCGCCCGAAGCCGGGGACTGTCGGGCCGGCGCTGCCGGGCATCGAGGTGAAGCTCGCCGAGGACGGTGAGGTGCTCATGCGCGGCCGGTGGATCATGCGCGCCTACCATGGCCTCCCCGACGCCACCGCCGCGGCGCTCCAGGGCGGGTGGCTCCACACGGGCGACGTCGGCGCGATCGACGCCGACGGCTACCTGTCCATCACGGATCGGAAGAAGGACCTCATCAAGACCTCGGGCGGGAAGTACGTCGCGCCGCAGGAGCTGGAGGGGAAGCTGAAGGCGCTCTCGACGCTCGTCTCTCAGGCGCTCGTGCACGGCGATCGGCGCAGCTACGTCTCGGCGCTCGTCACGCTCGACCCGCAGGCGCTCGCGGCGTGGGCGAAGGCGAACGGGGTCGAGGGGCGCTCCGCCGCCGAGCTCGCCACACATCCGACCCTGCGCGCCGAGGTGCAGCGGGCGGTGGACGCGCTCAACGCGTCCTTGCCGCGCTTCGCGACCGTGAAGCGCTTCACCCTCCTCGCGTCCGAGTTCTCCGAGGCGGCGGGCGAGGTGACCGCGAGCCAGAAGCTCAAGCGGAAGTTCATCGAGCAGCGCTATGCCGCGGTGCTCGACGCGATGTACGCGGACCCGCTGCGGGCGGTGTAGGGGGGTCGGGGTCGAGGTCGAGGTCGAGGTCGAG
>DASWDS010000448.1:0-4643 GCA_036395165.1 Anaeromyxobacteraceae bacterium
CCCTCCATGCGACGCGCCATCGTTCTGATGATCATCGCCGGCGCGGGGTGCTTCCCGCGCTCCTCCGTCCCGGACACCGAGCGGCAACGCGCCTCCCACGAGCTGGCGGGGCAGCGCCGCTTCGCGCGGGTCGCGCTCTACGTCGGCCCCTTCTTTGGAGACGCGTCGAAGCGGCTCGTGTCCGACCAGCCCTTCCAGGAGCTCGACCTGCTCCAGACGACCGAGGGCAACCCCATCGCGCCGCCGCGCCCCGACCGCGTGCTCGTGCCCGGGACGCCCCTGCGGATCGAGAGGGTGGAGTTCCCCACGGGATGGCTCATCGCGAAGCGCGTCGTCATGACGCCACGCTATCACCCGTGGGTGTACCTCGCGCTCGACGGCGAGCCGCGGCCGCTCGTCCTCGTGCTCCCGCAGACGCTCGCGAGCGCCGACGACGTGCGCCTCGAGCTCGACCGCGCGCTCGGCACGAGCGATCCCGCCCCCGCGTACCAGGCGCTGCCCGATCCGGAGCGCCGCGCCATCGCGAAGAAGGAGCTCGTCGAGGGCATGGCGCCCCAGACGGTCGAGATGGCGTGGGGCTATCCGGAGAAGAAGGTCATCGATCGGCCGGCCGGAACGGAGGAGTGGACCTGGCCGGCGGGCCGGCGCAAGGCGTCGTTCCAGGACGGGAAGCTGGCGCGCTGGGAGCCGCGGTAGCGGCAGCGGAGGGCGACCGCTCAGCGGCGATCGCGGTCTCGCCCGCCGCGGCCGCCTCGCGGGCGGTCCCCGCGGTGCCCGCCGCCGTGCCGCTCCCCGCCGCCGCCCCGGCGCTCGCCTCCGCCACCCCGACGCTCTCCGCCGTGGCGGTCGCCGCGCCCGGCGGCCTGCGGCGTGACGCCGATCGCGACGCAGAAGACCTGCCCGGAGAGGACGAGCCGGACGAGATCGGCCTCGCTCGCCACGGGTTCGCGGAAGAGCGTCGCCGCCTTCCCGATGTCGTCGAGCGTCGGGTGCGCGCCCGACGAGCCGACGCAGGGGAGGTTCATGTGGTCCGCCGCCTCGATGGCGAGGTCGTTCGCGGGGCCCTTCCGCCGCGCGTTCAGGCCCTCCAGCGCCGCGAGCCCCTCCAGCGTGAAGATGAAGTCGCCGCTCGGCCGCTCCACCGACTTGTCGTAGGGGTGCGCGGCGACCACCGCGCCGCCGAGCTCGCGGACGCGCTGCACCACGTCGCGCACCGGCCATGGCGTGGTCCCGAACATCTGCGGAGGCGCCGGCGCCTTCGCCGGATCCGGGAAGTAGCACAGGTAGTGACCGTGGTCCGTCACCAGCTCGACGCCGCACAGCGCGAGGAAGCCCTCCTCGCGCCCCGCCGCCCTGATCTCCTCCAGGCCGTCGAGCGTGTTCGTGTCGGTGATGACGACGCCGTCGAGCCCCACCTCCTTGGCGCGCCGGACGATGTCGCGCGGGGCGAGTGAGCAGCCGGGCGAGTGGTGGCTGTGGACGTGGACGTCGATGAGCATGGCGTCGCCGATAGCATGCCACGCGGCGCGTGGAAAGCCATCAGGCCATCAAGCGTGGACCGTCCGGCGCCGCTCCATCTCCTCCTCCGCCGCGCGGATGAGGTACCCCATCAGCATCAGGCTCGAGGTGTTCTCGAGGACCCGCTCGGGATCGCGCGAGATGAGGCGGGCGCTGTACGAGAGGAAGAATTGCGCGAGCTCCTCGCCGGCTTCGCGCTGGATGAGGGCGTTCAGGACCGCCGAGTCCATCGTCCTGATGCGGTTGATGAACTCGACCGCGAAGCCCTTCTTGCCCCCGCTGCCCGTCACGCTCGTGTGGCCCGTCTGCATCGCGCCTCCGCCGGCGGCCCGGCTCGTGGGAGCAATGTAGGGAGCGCCGCTCCGCGGCGAAGCCCCCTTGCGCGGCGGGCGGAGACGGCCGTTTTCTCGTGGCGATATCGGGAGTTGGCGCTGCGAACTTTTGACAGCTCGAAAACCTGCGTGCCATACTCGGCCGGTCTCGCTCTCGGGGTGGTCGCGTGAGCGGGAGTGAGGGAGGCGGCGGCGTGCGGCTCACCGGGGTGAAGGTCTTCTCGGCCACGAAGGCAAAGGAGCGCGAGGAGCTCGGCGAGAGCGTCACGCGCTGGCTGCGCTCGAATGCCGACCTCGAGGTCGTGGAACGCGTCGTGACGCAGTCCTCCGACAACGAGTTCCACTGCCTGACGATCGTGCTCTTCTACCGCGAGAAGAGCGCCACCGCCTGAGCCACGCCGGGTGCGCCGCATCCGCGCGCGTTACCCTTCCACCAGGATTCATCCATGAAGCTCAAGCAGCGGCCGGAGGACTTCTCCGTCACCGAGTCGTGGCGGTTCGACGAGGACCCTCGCGGCCCATGGTTCGTCTACCTCATGGACAAGCAGAAGCTCTCGACCTTCGAGGCGGTCGAGCGCATCTGCGCCAAGGCGGGCGTGCAGCCGGCCGAGGTCTCGTACTGCGGGCTCAAGGACAAGCAGGGCCGGACGACGCAGCTCGTGGCCGTGCGCCGCAAGCCCGTCGAGCTGCAGGACGCGGACCTCAGGCTGAAGCCGCTCGGCCGCACCGCGGCGCCGCTGTCGGCGGCGAACACCACCTCGAACCGCTTCGCGGTCACGGTGCGCGATCTCGGCGAGGACGACCTCGGGCGGCTGCCCGCCGCCGTCGCGGAGGTGCAGCGCATCGGCGTCGTGAACTACTTCGACTCCCAGCGCTTCGGCTCGCTCAAGCACGGCCAGGGCTTCCTCGTGAAGGACCTCATGCGCGGCGACGCCGAGATGGCGCTGCGCAACCACCTGGCGCGCCCGAGCGAGCTCGACCGCACCGACGACGCGCGCGTGAAGGGCTTCTGGAAGGAGCACTGGGGGGAGTGGCACCTCAAGAACCCCTACCCCGGCGCCGAGCGCTATGCGCCCGTGCTGCGCTGGCTCCGGCTCCACCCGAAGGACTACCTCGGCGCGTTCCTGCGGACCGAGCCCCGCTGGCGCGGGCTCCAGGTCTTCGCCTACCAGAGCTGGCTCTGGAACGAGGGCGTGAAGCAGTACCTGCGCGACGTGGTCGGCGTCGAGAAGCTCGTCTCGCTCAAGTACCAGGCCGGCACGCTCCTCTTCCCGCGCGCGCTCGACGGACGGCAGGCGCGGCTCCTCCACGCGCGCACCTTCCCGCTCCTCGGGCCGGCCTCCCGCTTCGACGACCCCGTCGTGGAGAAGGCCGCGCTCTCCGTGCTCGGGCGCGAGGACATGACGCTCGAGAGCCTGCGCGTGCCCGGCGCGCCGCAGATCCACTTCGACCCGGAGGAGCGGCCGCTGCTCGTCGTCCCCGGCAAGCTCGTCGTGAGCGAGCCCTCCCACGACGAGCTCAACCGCGAGCGGCTGCGCGTGAACGTCGCCTTCACGCTCCCGCCCGGCGCCTACGCCACCCTGGTCGTGAAGCGCCTCTTCTGGTGGACGCTCGAGCCGAAGGCGAAGCAGAAGCCCGTCCCCAAGCGGCGGCCGACCGCGGAGGAGATCCACACCCAGCGGAAGAAGACGGGATTCCTCGCGAAGAAGCGCGAGCGCAAGGCGGCGCGCGCGAAGACGAGCGCGAAGCAGGGGTGATCACGACGGCCGCGGGTCGGCCCACTCCCACACCAGCACGCCGTCCCCGGACTGGACCTGGAGCCGCGCGATCACGGCGGCGACGTCCACCTCCGGTGGGACGTCGAGCCCGACGATCTTCGGCGGCATGGCCTCGTAGGTGCAGCCCATCGCGAGCAGGTCGTCGAGGAACCGGTGGACCTCGACGCGGTCGAGGTCCCACGCCGCGTCGAGCGCGATCCGCAGCGTCCGGTGGCCGCTCTTCCGCTCGACCTCCGCGAGGCGCGGCATGTCGGGCGCCTCGTCCGCGCGGACGACGTCGCCGTGCGAGAGCCCGTACGCGAAGAAGGGGGTGCTCTCCAGCCGGTACCGCCCCGACCCGAGGGGCTCCGCCCAGAGCCATTCGTCCTCGGGCCCGTCGCCGGCGCCCTCCCGCTCCAGCGAGACGAGCAGGCGGACATAGCCGCCCGGAGCCTCGTCCTCGGTCATGCGCTCTGGCCTCCCCCGGTTGAAGTTGGACGCCGGGCGGCGGCGGTAACAAATCCCCACCCGGGACGGCGCTCCCTCCCTCGATCTACCCCGTCGCGCTCGCCTGGGCCCTCCGCGGTACCGGCAGCGCGAACGAGAACGCGCTCCCCTCACCCTCCTTGCTGTCGGCCCAGATGCGGCCCCGGTGCGCGTCCACGATGGCTCGCGCGATCGCGAGGCCGAGGCCCGACCCAGGGTAGCGCGCGCGCCGGCCGCGGTACCAGCGCTCGAAGAGGTGTGCGAGGTCCTCGGCCGGGATGCCCGGGCCGGTGTCGCTCACCGTGAAGACCGCCTCGGCCTCGGCGGCGAGCACGGCCACCCCGACGCGGCCGCCGGCCTCGGTGACCTGGATCGCGTTCGAGAGCAGGTTCGAGAGCACCTGCAGGACGCGGTCCTTGTCGCACGACACCGGGACCTCGGCGCCGCCCTCGATCGCCAGGGCCACGCCGCGATCGGCCGCGATCCCCTGGACCGCCTCGATCGCCTCGCGCGCGATCGCGGCGCCGTCGCACTCCGCGAGGCGCACCGA
>DASWDS010000449.1:0-2173 GCA_036395165.1 Anaeromyxobacteraceae bacterium
GGCGCCGAGGAGCCCCAGCGCCACGAGCGCGCCGCTCGCGCGCCGGACGCGCCGCTTCCAGCGGGCGACGAACGAGATGCGGTCGAGGCGCGCCTCCACCGCGGCGTTATCGGGATCGAGGGCGAGGACGCGGTTGAGCAGCCCCATCCCTCGCGCGGTCTCGCCGCGGCCCAGGGCGGCGTCGGCGCGCGCGAGCGCGAAGGCCACCAGGCGCCCGCGGAGCGCGTCCTTGTACGGCGCCGGCGCGGCGAGGAAGGACTGCAGCTCCACCTCGGGGTCGTCCAGCCCCGACGCGGCCAGCGCCTCGTCGAGCTCGTCGCGGAGCGCCGCCGCCGTCGCGGTGCGGCCCTCGGGGTCGGGCACGAGCGCCCGCGCGATGACGCCCGCGAGCGCATCGGGGACGAGCGGCGAGACCTCGCGCGGATCGTCGTACGTGCCCTCGATGACGCGCCGGAGCGTGGCGGTGGGGTTCGGCGCGGCGAAGGGCATCTTCCCGGTGGTCAGCCAGTAGAGGATCGTCCCGAGCGAGAACAGGTCGCTTCGCGCGTCGGCCTCGCGCCCCTCGATGATCTCGGGCGCCATGTGGTTCGGCGAGCCGACGAGCGCGCCCGTCATCGTCATCTTCTCGTCCGACGCCACGATGCGCGCGATCCCGAAGTCCACCAGCTTCACGGCGCGCCGGCCGCCGGCCTCGAGGACGAGCACGTTCTCGGGCTTGAGGTCGCGGTGGATCACGCCGGCCGAGTGGGCGTGCACGAGCGCGTCCGCGAGCGCGCGCGCGAGGAGCGCGCCCACCTCGGGGAAGCCGACGCCCTCCTCCTCGGCGAAGGCGCGCAGCGTGCGGCCGTGGACGAACTCGGTGACGAGGTAGCTCTCGACCGCGGCGTCGCCGGCGTAGTCGTAGATCTCGACGATGTTCGGGTGGCTCAGGCGCGCCACCGCGCGCGCCTCGCGCGAGAAGCGAGCGCGTGACTCGGCGCGCGCCGCGAGGTGCGGGTGGAGCAGCTTCACCGCCACCTCGCGATCGAGGGCGGTGTCCCGGCCGCGGTAAACGACCGCCATGCCACCCGTCCCCACCTGCTCGAGGAGCTCGTACCGGTCGACGCGCCGGATCACGCCCGCGCCTCCGCCACGCGACGGGCGCGAGGACGCGGCGCGTCGGACGAGCGGCGCACACGGACCCCGAGTCGCATCATGCGGTTAGCCACTCCGTCTCCGGTGACCGCGACATCCACGCCAGGGCCGCGGCGGCCGAACTATGACATGGATGACAGGAGGGGGCCACATTCGTGCTCGCCGGGAGGGCACCCGCGCGGCGCGCGAGGCGCGCGACCGTGTTCAGACGGAGCGGCCGTCGAGCAGGAGCGGCGCCGAGCTCGGAGGCAGGAGGTGGTTCGCGAGCAGCGCGCGGATCGTCTCAGGGAGCGCCGCGGTCGAGATGGGGTGGGCCGGGCGCCAGCCCAGCGCCGCGAGCCGCCGCGTGTCGTAGTAGTGATCCGCGGCCATCCAGTGGAGCGACTCGCGATCGAGGCGCGGCGCCAGCGCGGCGCTCGCGCCGCATCGGGCCGTGATGCGCTCCCAGGCGCGCGCGAGCCGCCGGTTGACTGGATCGACGAGCACGCGATCGGGGACGTTGCGGACGAGCCACAGGAGCATCGCCACGGCGCGCGGCGAGTACGGCAGGACGCGGCCGGCCGTGTAGCCCATCGCGGAGAGCGCCGCGGCGAGGTGCTCCGCGAGCGGCAGCGGTGCGTCGTCACCGACGTTGAACGCGCGGCCGACCACCGCCGCGTCGTCCGGATACTCGGCCACGTGGACCGCCGCGCGCGCCACGTCCTGGATGTGCACGAGGTGCGTCACCGGCCCCCGGCGGATGATCGGGATGCGGCGGCGCCCCTGGTTGAAGAGCGCGATGAGGGCGAGCGCGCGGATCGCGCCGCCGCGCATGTTCGGGCCGTACACGAGCGTCGGCCGGAGCACGGTCAGGGGCGCGCCCTGCCGGAACACGAGCCAGGCGGCCTGCTCGGCGCGCCAGCGTGCCCGCTCGGCGGCCGTGCGCGGCGCCTTGAGCTCTCCCTCCTCGCACGGCAGGTTGCGCGGGCGGCCGTACACCGACGCCGTCGAGACGAGGACGAAGCGGCGCGCGCGCGCCTCGAGGGCGGCGCGGCCCGCC
>DASWDS010000450.1:0-16712 GCA_036395165.1 Anaeromyxobacteraceae bacterium
CCGCGGGGGCGCCGACCGGCACGATGCGCTCCTTCGACCCCTTGCCGCGCGCGAGCAGCATGCGCGTCTCGAGGTGCACGTCATTCACGGAGAGGCCGACCAGCTCCGAGACGCGCAGCCCCGTCGCGTAGAGCAGCTCGAGCATGGCCCGGTCGCGCGCGCCGGCGGGCGCTCGCGGCGAGGGCGCGGCGAGGAGCGCGTCCACCTCCACGCGGGACAGGAGCTGCGGCAGCTTGCGCCCGCCGCGCGGGCCGTCGACGTCCTCGGTGGGATCGACGCTCGCGATCTTCTCGGAGACGAGGAGCCGGTGCAGCGATCGGATGGCGGAGAGGGCGCGTGCCTGGCTCCGCGCCGAGATGCCCCGCCGGAGCAGGTGGTCGAGGTGGCCGAGCAGGTGCTCGCGCCGGACCTCCGTCCATCCGGCGACACCCTGCTTCGCGAGGTCGTCGAGGTAGCGCCTGAGGTCGCGGGCGTAGCCCTCGACGCTGTTCGCCGCGAGCCCCTTCTCGACGCGCGCGTGGACGAGGAAGAGGTCGAGCGCGGGGTCGAGCGGGTTCACCACCACCCGACGATATCGCGGCCTCTCGCACCGTCCAGTTTCCCGGCTCCCGCTCCCGGTGGAACGGCGCGCCCGCGTCGCGCGCGGCGAGACGAGAGGCCGGGGAGAGGTCGGCGCTCGCGCCTCTCCATGAAGCCGTTACATGAAGAGGTCGCTCGTGTCGCCCTTCCCCTGGCGGACGACGACTGGCTCGGGCCCGGTGAGGTCGATCACGGACGACGGCTCGTTCGGCTTGTAGCCACCGTCGAGGATGAGCTCGAGCCCGTGCCCGAGCTGCTCCTTGATGTCCTTGGCGTCGATCAGGACGTCGCCGACCGGCGTCGCCGCCGAGGTGGAGATGAGCGGATGCGCGAGCTGCCGCACGAGCGCGAGCGCGATCGGGCTGTCCGGGACGCGGACGCCGACCGTCTTCTGCCGGCGCAGCACGAGATCGGGGACGAGGCGCGTCGCGGGCAGGACGAAGGTGAACGGCCCCGGCGTCTTCCGCCGCAGCACGCGGTACGCCGCGTTGTCCACGATGGCGTAGCGCGAGACCTCGGCCATGTCGGCGCAGATGAAGGACAGCTCGTGCGTCTTCGGCAGCTGCTTCAGCTGGTAGATGCGCTCGATGGCGCGCTTGTCGAAGAGGTCACAGCCGATCCCGTAGTACGTGTCGGTCGGGAACGCGACGAGGCCGCCGGACGAGAGCGTCTGCACCGCGCGCTCGATGAGGCGCGGCTGCGGGTGCTGGGGGTCGATGGCGACGATGGGGGCGGCCGGCATGCCGCCTTCTGTAGCACGTCCCGGCGCGCCCGGAACGGCCTACGGGAGGGAGGGCGCGCTGCAGCGTGCGACGCCCGCCCGGGCTGGGCGGGCGTCGTCGCCGTGGCCTGCCGCCCATGCGCCGCTCCGCTCAGGTGCGGGTCTTGCCGCGCTCGATGAGCTCGCGGACCTTCTGCCCGCCCTTCCGGCCGATCTCCTCGTAGAACGCGTGACCGCGCTCGTCACGGACGGTGATGCCTCCCTTGCGCCCGGCCTCGGAGACGGTCATCGCCTTCCGCTGCGGCGTCGCGCCGTCGGTGCCGTCCCGCCGAGGTGTCCCGGTGCCGTTCCCCTTCCCGCCGTCTTCCATGTGCTCCCCCTCCGCCGGTTCCTCCGGCCTCGGTGCTATTCACCGCGCTTGTGCTCGCCCGCGCCCGAGCCGCTCTCGGGCGCGCCTTGCTTCCCCTTCTCGATGAGCTCGCGGACCTTGTGTCCGCCCTTGCGGCCGATCTCCTCGTAGAACGGCGTCCCGCGCTCCGCCTTGATCGTCTCGCCGCCCTTCTTCCCGATCTCCTCGTAGAAGCGGGGACCCCGCTCCGCCTTGACCGTGTCGCCGCCCTTCTTCCCGATCTCCTCGTAGAACTTCCGGCCGCGCTCGGCCTTGACCGTCTCGCCCCCCTTCTTGCCGATCTCCTCGTAGAACTTCCGGCCGCGCGTCTCGCGGACGCGGACCCCGCCCTTGCGGCCCGCCTCCGAGACGGTCATCGCGCCCTTGCTGCCGCCCTTCTTCTCCTCAGCCATGGTTCGCCCCCGCGTGCTCCTGTGTGGGCCTCGTTTTCCCCGCCCGCCGCTGCGCCCGAGCCCACACGTGCTCGGCGATCGGCTCCGCCATGTCCTCGCCCGTGGCCTCCAGGATCCCGATCCAGCTCGGGTTCCCGTTCACCTCGATCACCGTCGGGCCTTCCGGCCCCGCGATCACGTCCACTCCCGCCCAGTCGAGCCCGAGCGCGCGCGCCGCGTCGATGGCGATGCGCGCGAGCGGCTCGCTGGCGCGCAGCGGCCGCACCCGCGCGCCGCGCTCGACGTTCGTCCGCCACTCGCCGGCCGGGGCGAGGCGCTCCATGGCGCCCGCCACCCGGCCACCCACGACGAAGAGACGCGCGTCGCGCCCGGGGTTCGCGACGTACTGCTGAACGTAGATGGCGCCGTCCCGCTCGATGCGCTCGACCACCTTGCGGCGGCCGGCGCGGTCCGGTCCGACGCGCTCGACCCCGTCCCCGAGCGACCCCGCGATCGGCTTCGCGACCGCCTCGCCCAGCGCCAGCAGCGCCGCGATCGCCTCGCGGGCCGTCTGGGCCACCGCGGCCCGCGGCGTCGGCACGCCCGCGCGCCCGAGCAGCCAGGACGTCCGCAGCTTGTCCTGCGCCGCGAGCAGCGCGTCGATGCGGTTCGCGACGAGCGCGCCGGTCCCCTCGAGCGCGCGGTAGATCTCGAACTGAACGTCCGGGTCGCCCCCTCGCCCGAGACCGCGCGCGAGCAGCAGCGCGTCGAAGCTCGACGCGGCCCGCCTCCCCAGGCGCACGTCCACGGCGCCCTCGCCCACGAACGCGGCGAGCGCGGCCGGATCGACCGTCGCGGCCTCGCCGCGACGCGCGCACGCGGTCACGAGGCGGCGGCTATGCCAGTCCTCCTCCGGCCAGGCGGTCACGATGCCGAACCGGACCTGGACTGCTCGCTTCGCCAAGGGCCTGCTCCCCTCCCCCTCCACCGACTCTGCGCATAACGCTGTCCACGCGCGCTCGGCCGGACAAGGGAGCGGCGATCCGGATGCTTTTGGACTCCCCGACGAGCGGAAAGCGGACCCCGGAGCGGGGAGCGCTGCCTGTCATGGGGCCGGGCGGGCGAGCGCCGCCTGGATCGCGTTGACCACCCGCGTGGCGCGCTCTCCCTCCAGGCGCCCGCCATCCGGGGTGCGCACGTAGAACGCGTCCGCCGCGCGGTGGCCCTCGGTCGTGATCCGCGCGAGGTCCACGGAGAGCCCGAGCTCGTATGCGGTACGCGCCAGCGTGTGCAGGAGCCCCACCCGGTCGGCGGTGAAGACGTCCACGACGCTGTGATCGCGCGCCGCGTCGTTGTCGATGTAGACCTTGGTGGCGACCCCAGGGAGCGGCTTCTGAGGGAGAGAGGACGCCCTGAGTCGGCGCGCGAGCAGCGCGTCGAGCGACTCCTCCCCCGAGAGCACCCGCACGAGATCGCGGCGCGCGGCGCGCCAGCGCGCTGGCTCGAGCGCGCCGCCCTCCGGCCCTCGCACCTCGAAGAGGTCCAGGGCTCGGCCCGCGAGCCATCCGAGGGTGCGCTCGTCGGCGGCCGTCGAGAACACCTCGGCGTGCTGGATGTCGATGCGGTTCGCGGCGAGCACGCCCGCGAAGAGCGCGAGGAGGCCGGGCCTGTCCGGCGCGGTGATGGCGAGCTCGGAGTGCCCGAGCGCGGGGTAGTGCCGCACGGCCGCCGCGAAGAGCATCTGCTTCCCCACGCGGAGGAGGCGCAGGTGGCGCGGCGCCTCGGCGGGCGAGGCGGTCAGGAAGTAGCGCGCCGGCATGGCGGCGAGGAAGCGGGCTACGCGCTTCTCCGGCGCGAGGCTCGCCAGCGCGGCGCCGACGCGGGCGCGAGCGGCCGCTTCGGCCGTCCCGGGCTCGGGACGCCGTCCGACTCCCTCCTCCATGGCCTCGCGCGTCTTCTCGTAGAGCTCGCGCAGGAGCCTCGCCTTCCAGTCCGTCCAGGTGCGCGGTCCCACCGTGGCCATGTCCGCGTAGGTGAGGAGGTACAGCTGGTCGAGGCGGTCGAGCGTGCCGCACTCCTCGGCGAAGGCGTGGATGAGGTGCGGATCGGAGAGGTCGCGCCGCTGCGCGATGGCGCTCATCCTGAGGTGCTTCAGGACGAGCCACTCGACGTCCGCCGCGTCGGGGGGGTCGATCCCCATCCGCACGCACGCCTGGGCCGCGATCTCCGCGCCCTTCATGGAGTGGTCGCCGCCGAGCCCCTTGCCGATGTCGTGGAAGAGCGTCCCGAGGTAGAGCGCGAGCGGCCGCGCGAGCCGCTGCATGAGCGGCGTGACCGTCTCCTCCTTCACGTCGCCCACGCGCAGCGCGAAGAGGCGCCGGACCGCGAAGAGCGAGTGAACGTCGACGGTGTACACGTGGTAGACGTCGATCTGGCGGCGCGCCGTCACGCGGGCGAACTCGGGGACGAGCCGCGGGAGCACGCCGAGCTGGTGCATGAGCGTGAGGAAGCGCCCCCGCGTCCCGGGGCGCATGAAGCAGGCCAGCAGCTCCTGGTTCCCCTCCGGGTCGGCGGCCGCCTCCGGCGACAGCTCGGCCGCGGCCGCGGTGGCCTGGTCGCGCGCGTAGGGATAGAGGTCGAGGTTCTCGCGATCCGCGGCGGCGAAGAGCCGCACGAGCGCCGCCGGCGAGCCGCGGAGGACGTCCTTCTCGGCGATGGTGAGCCGGTTTCGGAATACCTTCAGCTCGCCGCCCGGCAGCGGCCACTCCGCCCGGGGCGGACCGCTGCCCCGCTCGGCGCCCGTCATGGCGGCCGGCGCCGGCACGCGCCGCCACCCGGTCGCGTTCTGCGGCTCGAGCGCGCGATCGACGATGGCGTCGCAGGCGGTGAGGACCGTCTTCGCCGCGATGTAGTAGTGCCGCATGAACTGCTCGACGGCGCTGCCGTCGTCACCCTCCGTGTATCCCATGAACTGCGCCACCTGGGGCTGCACGTCGAACGTGAGCTGGTCCCACTTGCGGGCCGCGAGGTAGTGCATCTCGTTGCGGACCCGCCACAGGAAGTCGCGGGCCCGGCGGAGCTCCACGATCTCGCGCTCGGGCAGGATGGCGCGCGAGAGGAGCTCCGTCACGCCCGCCACCTTCCAGCGGGCGCGCGCGATCCAGAGCGCCGACTGGAGGTCGCGCAGTCCGCCCTCCGACTCCTTCACGTTCGGCTCGAGCAGGTAGAGCGAGTCGCCGAACCTCTCGCGGCGGCTGCGCACCTCCGCGATCTTGTCGACGATGAACCCCTCCACCTTCGCCTGCGAGAGCCCATGCAGCTGCTCGCGCTCGAGCTCCCGGTAGAGCGCGCGGTCGCCCCCGAGCTGGCGGAGATCGAGGAGCGCCGTCCGCGCGGTGTGGTCCTCCTGCGCCAGCGCCTCGCAGGCCGCGAGGTCCCGCACGCTGTAGCCGACCTCGAGCCGCAGGTCCCAGAGCTGGTACACCAGCCGCTCGCTGGCGAGCTTCACGAACGGCTTCGCCTCGCCCGGCTGGTGCAGCACGAGGATGTCCACGTCGCTGAAGGGCGCCAGCTCGCGGCGGCCGTACCCGCCGATGGCGATGAGCGAGACCGGCACCTCCGGGTGCTTCCCGCGCGCCTCGGCCAGCGCCCGCTCCCACAGGACGTCGATGATGCGGTCCATGGCGGCGCTCTGCAGGCGGACGACGGTGTGGCCGCTCGCGCCCTGCCGATGCAGCTCGGCGAGGAACCCCCGGCCGGCGGCGAGGTCGGCCTTCGGATCGCCGCTGAGGGCCGGGAGGTGCGGCAGGCGCGCTTCGTACTCGTACGGCGCCGGCTTGGGGAGGCTCGCGATGGGGGCGTCGGGGAGGCGCATCGGGCGCGAAGTATAGCGGCGGCCGGGCGGGCACGCCCCCTTCGCTACCGCGCGGAGGCGACCCGCGCCTCCCGCAGCGCGAAGGACTCGACGGCGCGCGAGACGGCCGTCGCCACCTCCTCCTGGAACCGGGCGCTCGAGAGCCGCTGCTCCTCGGCGCGGTTCGAGATGAAGGAGGTCTCGACGAGCACCGCCGGCATGCGCGCGCCGAGCAGGACGTAGAAGAGCGCGCTCTTGACGCCGAGGTCGCGCGTCTCTCCCACGCGGCTCCGGATGCCGGCGCACAGCTCGCGCTGCACGGCGTGCGCGAGGCGGCGCGACGCGTCGACGCTCGACTTCGCGTCCAGGTCGGAGAGGATGCGGCGCACGTCCTTCCCTCCGTCCGGCTCGTCGGCGAGCGCGCCGTTCTCGCGCGCGGCGAGGCGGGCCGCGTATCGGTCGTCCGCGACGTTGAGCACGTACGTCTCGACGCCGCGGCGGTCGCGGCGCGGGTGGGCGTTGGCGTGCAGCGAGACGAAGAGGTCGCCGTGGCGGGCGTTGGCGACGGCGGTGCGCTCCTCGAGCGCCACGAACGTGTCGTCGCGCCGCGTGAGCACCACCTCGAAGCCCCTCGCCTGGAGCCGCTTCGCGAGCCGCTTCGCGATGGCGAGGGTCACGTCCTTCTCGCGGACCCGCGTCGGACCGATGGCGCCCGTGTCGTGCCCGCCGTGCCCGGCGTCCACGATGACGCGGCGGATGGGGCGGCGCGCCGCGAGCTCCCCCTCCGGCTCGTGCAGCGCCGACGCCTGCGCCTCCCGGCGCGCCTCGCGGACGCCCACGTCCACGATGAGGCGCGGCGGGTCGTCGAGCGAGAAGATGGCGAGGTCGTCGCGCCCGGCGAGGTCGATCACGACCCGCACCGTCTCGGGATCGCGCTGGGCGGCGCGCACCCGCTCGACGAGCGCGTCGCCGACCGCGTGCGCGAGGCCGTGCTCGAGCTGGGCCGGCTTCAGGTCGAGGGCGAGGCGCCGCGGGCGCTCGCCGTCGGCCGGCAGCTCCTCCTTCGTGAAGGAGACGGGCCGCGACAGGTAGACCGCGACGCGTGTGTAGTCCGCGTTCGACCAGGACTTCACCTCGGAGATGCGCGCCGGCCCGGCGTCGGCGGGCGCGCCCTCGGTGGCGGGCGCGGCGGTCGCGAGCGCGTCCTCGAGCACGGGGTCCGCCGGCGCGTCGTCGTCCGTGCCGGGGGAGCTGGCGGGGCTCGCCGGGCCGGGCGTCCCCTTCTTCGACGCCTTCTCCGGCTCGTCGTCGCCCATCTCCCTGCGGATCGCGGCGGCGAACGCCGAAGCTTCGCGCGCGCCCGCCTTGCCGGACTTCACGGCGAGACGCAGCGCCGCGTCGCGGTCCGCGTCCACCTGAGAGAAGCGGTAGAGCGCGTAGCGGGCCCTCGCGGCCTCGAGGAGCGCCGGCGCCCGGTCGCGCCCGCGGGCGGACTTCTCGAGGGCACGGATGGCGCGCTCCCAGTGATGGCGGTAGCGCCGCTTCGCCGGATCGCGCTTCACCTGCGCGAGGAGCGCCTTCGCCCGCTCCAGCGTGGGACGCTTCACGGCGCGCCGCTGGGCCGGCGCCGAGCGCGCCGCGCGGTGCGGCCGGTGCGCGGAGGGCGTCGCGAGGACGAGGGCGAGCGCGGCGCAGAGCGGTGCGAGCATCGAACGCCCACTGTAGAGCGGTCGATATCGCCGTCCATTTTTCGGCCGCTTGGCTCGAGCTCGGGCGGGTCGCTTCCCGTCAGTCACGCAGGGTGCGGCACGACGCCGCGCGACTCGTTTGATCTTGGATGCCTCTCGGGGCGGGCCATACAGTCGCCGAAGCTCGCGCCAGGCCTTCGCCGCGCGCGTATTCCCGAGGGGGAATCACATGATGCGCTTTTTGCCCGTTGCGCTTGCCGTGTGTCTCCTTGCCACTTCGGCGCTGGCCGCCGACGCGCCGGCGGCGCCGGTCGTCCTCAAGTCCGCGAAGCAGGGCGACGTCACGTTCAAGCACGCGACCCACAAGTCCGCCAAGTGCACGACGTGCCACGCCAGCGAGAAGGGCGGCAACATGCCCGACCTCCACGACATGAAGAAGGCGCACGCGCTCTGCCAGGAGTGCCACAAGAAGGACGCAACGAAGAAGGCGCCCGTGAAGTGCGCCGAGTGCCACCACAAGGCGAAGTAGCGGACGACGCCGATCGGACGGAGGGCCGGCCCGCGCGGCAGCGCCGCGGCCTGGCCCTTTCTCTTTCGACCTACCCGAGCCGCCTCTTCCACCCGGCGACGAGGTTGAGCGCGTCGAGCGGGCGCAGGGCGTCCACGTCGAGCGCGGCGAGCTCACGCCGCACCGCCTCCAGCTCCGGATCGGGGGCGGCCGCGAACAGGCCGAGCTGCGCGACCGCCGCCGCCTGCCGCGGCCGACCGGTGCCGCGCGCCAGCGCCGCGTGTCCCCCCTCGTCCACCTCGAGCGACTCCAGGTTCTTCAGGATCTCGCGGGCACGCCCCAGCACCTCGGCCGGCAGTCCGGCCAGCTTCGCGACCTCGATGCCGTAGCTGCGCGATGCGCCGCCCTCGACGAGCTGGCGCAGGAAGACGACCTGGTCGCCCACCTCGCGCACGGCGACGGTGAGATTGCGCACGCGCGGCCGCTCGCGGGCGAGGTCCTGCAGCTCGTGGTAGTGCGTCGCGAACAACGTCCGGCAGCCGACCTCGTCGTGGAGGTGCTCCGCCACGGCCCAGGCAATGGAGACGCCGTCGAAGGTGGAGGTGCCGCGGCCGATCTCGTCGAGCACGACGAGCGAGCGTCGCGTGGCGTTGTGCAGGATGGCCGCGGTCTCCGTCATCTCCACCATGAAAGTGGAGCGGCCACGCGCGAGGTCGTCCGACGCGCCGACGCGCGTGAAGATGCGGTCGACGATCCCGACGCGCGCGCGCCGCGCCGGGACGAAGCTGCCCATCTGCGCGAGGAGCACGATGAGCGCCGCCTGCCGCATGACGGTGCTCTTGCCGGCCATGTTCGGACCGGTGATCACGAGGAGCTGGGCGGGTCCCTTCTCGCCGTCGTCTGGATGGGGGGGCCGCCGAAGAGCTGCCGCCCCCTCCATGCCCCCCGCTCGCCCGTCGCCAGCCGGGTCGCTGGAAGCGACTGTGATGTCGTTCGGGACGAAGCCGCCCGAGTCGGCGGGGAGCATCGCCTCCACGACGGGGTGCCGCCCGTCCACGATCTCGAGCGCCTCGGAGCGATCGACCTCGGGGCGCACGTACCCGCGCTCGGTCGCGACGCGCGCCAGCGCGAGGAGCGCGTCGGCGGTGGCGGCAGCGCCCGCGGCGGTCCGCAGGCGCGGTCCCTCCGCGACCACCTTCCCCCGCAGCTCCTCGAAGAGCTGCTCCTCGAGCGCGCACCGGCGCTCCTCGGCCCCGAGCACCTGCTCCTCGAGCTCCTTCAACGCCGGCGTGACGAAGCGCTCCCCGCCGACGGTCGTCTGGCGCCGCTGGTAATCGGGAGGGACGAGGTGGAGGTTGGGCTTCGTGACCTCGAGGTAGTAGCCGAAGACCTTGTTGTAGCGGACCTTGAGCGAGCCGATGCCGGTGCGCGTGCGCTCCGCGGCCTCGAGCCGGGCCATGGTGCCCTTGCCGTCCTCGGCGAGGGCGACGATCCGGTCGAGCTCGGCGGAGTGGCCCCGCTTGATGAGGCCGCCCTCGTCGAGGCCGGTGGGCGGCTCGTCCGCGACGGCGCGGTCGAGCAGGGCGGCGAGCTCCTCGAGCCCGCCCAGGCCGGCGGCGGCCTCGCGCAGGAGCGGCGCCCTCGCGGGCGCGAGCAGCGCGTCGAGGCGCGGCAGCGCGTGCAGCGTCGTGGCGAGCGCGCGCAGGTCGCGCCCATTCCCCTGCCCCAGGGCGAGCCGCGAGAGGAGCCGCTCCAGATCGGCGACCGGGCGCAGCGCGCCGGCGAGGTCCTCGCGGAGCACGGCGGAGCCCGCCAGCTCCTCCACGGCGTCGAGGCGGCCGCCGATCGCCCGCGGGTCGAGGAGTGGCCAGCGGAGCCACTCGACGAGGCGCCGCCCCCCCGGCCCGGTCACGCTGCGGTCGATGAGCCCGAGGAGCGACCCCTTCCGCTTGCCGCCCGCGAGCGTCCGCTCCAGCTCGAGATTCGACCGCGTCGCCTCGTCGAGGAGGAGCACCTCGTCCGTGGCGAGGCGCGAGAGGCGGTCGACGTGCACCGGCGCCGCGCGCTGGGTGTCCTCGAGGTAGGCGAGCGCGGCGGCCGCGGCGGCGAGCCCGCGCGCCAGATCGCCGACGCCGAACCCGTCCAGCGAGGCGACGCGCAGGCGCCGCCGCAGCTTCTCGCCGGCTCGCTCGAGGTCCGCGTCGTCGCGCTCGGCGAGCGGGGCGCCGACCTCGCGCACGAGCGCCTCGCCGCGCGGCGTGGACGCGGCGCTCCGCCCGAGCAGGATCTCGCGGACGCCGGCGCGGCGGAGCTCGTCCGCGAGCCGCTCGTCGGTGGGGACCTCCCCCACCTTCAGCTCGCCCGTGGATGCGTCGAGGAGCGCGAGCCCGCCGCCGCCTTCCGGCGCGAGCGCGACGGCGCCCACGTAAGCCGCCTCGCGTGGATCGAGCACCTGGTCGTCGAGGACCATGCCCGGCGTCACGACGCGGGTGACCTCGCGCCGGACGAGCTGCGCCTTCCCCGCCTCCTCCACCTGATCGCAGATGGCGACCTTGAAGCCCCGCTCGAGCAGCTTCGCGACATAGCCGCGCGCGGCGTGGTACGGCACGCCGCACATCGGGACCTTGTCGTCGCCCTTGGAGCGGGCCGTGAGCGTGATCTGGAGCGCCTCCGACGCCTTCAGCGCGTCGTCGAAGAACATCTCGTAGAAGTCGCCCAGCCGGAAGAAGAGGATGGCCTCCGGGTACCTGGCCTTCACCTCCAGGTATTGGCGCATCATCGGCGTCGGCGCGGGAGCCACCTCCAGCTCGGGCGGGCCGGGCGCAGCGGCGCCGTTCGCGGGGACGCTCTCGGGCGGTGCTCGAGGAGCGGCGATCGGCTTCGAGGAGGAGCGTCCCACGGTGCCGAGGAACCTATCACCTGGGACCGACGCCGGGCCGGCGGCACCCTCGGATCGGTTCTCGGATCGACGCGCGCGCACCTCTTCACCCCGCGCTCTCCGCGCAGAACGCGAACACGTCCTGCCACACCGCCCGGAACGCCGCCTCGTCGAATCCAGAGCCCGAGCGCAGCAGGTCGTAGGTGTGGTACCTGCGCGCGGCGCCCTCGATCGCCTCGACGAGCCGGTAGTGGCCGATGATGTCGCCGTGGTCGCCGGCGACGAGGCGCGTCTCGGGGCCGTCCGGCCACAGCATCGACGCCGTGTTGACGATGCCGTCGTTGTCCCAGATCTCGATCTTCCTGCGGGCCGTGCCGCCGAGCTCGGTCGCCTCGAGGACGCTCGGCGCCAGCGGAGCCCTCAACGGGCCGCCGGCGCACGCGCGGTATGCGCAGAGGTAGACCGGGTCGACGCGCGCGCTCACGCCGGCGGCGAGCCGCATGAACGGGAAGGTCAGCGGCTTCAGGATCTCCCAGGCCGGAACGGCGTCGCCCTCCGGGAAATCGTACGGGCGGGTGCCGAGCGTGGCGTACGACCGCGTGCGGATGCCGCAGCGCGCCCACATGCGCCGCTCCTCCTCGCGCTGCCCGTCCGAAGCGTGGGCGGGGCTCGCGCGAGACGCGGCCGGCGCCGCGGCGAGGTCGTCGATCGCGCTGAAGTCGGAGGCGATGTGCCGGAGCCACAGCTCGAGCTCCGCGGCGGCCTCCTGCGCGGCCGCCCTCCGGGCGGGATCGTCCCCCGTCGCGTCGATCTCGGCGAGCGCGTCGCGGACCGCGAGGAACAGGTCGGCGCGGGCGAAGCTCGCCGCCCGCCCTGCGAACCACGCCTGCAGCTCGTCGAGCTGCGGCAGCCGCGCGGCGTTGACCGCGCCGCGCAGCGCGTCGACGGCGCGGCAGCGGGCGTGAGGGTGGGCGCCCACCCAGTCCGCGATGTTGGTGCCCCGCTGCGGCACGGAGAGGAAGACCAGCCCCCTCACCATGGCGAGGAGATCGCCCGGGCGCACGGTGAAGGCGGTGCCGCTGGCGCCGTCCACCTCGATCGCGACCCCCGCCCTCGCCTGCTCGTCGAGGTCGAGCAGCAGCCGGCGGATGTCGAGGCCGCCCGTCGAGTGACCCACCAGCGCGAGCGCGTCGCCCGGCTGCAGCTCTCCGCGGGCGTACCGCTTGGCGAGGTACTGCCGCAGTCGCGCCGCGCGCGTCGCGACGCTGGCGGTGGGCAGGTTGTCGAAGTAGTGCAGCTCGACGCGCGCGGTGGACTCCGCTCCGGCTGCCCAGGCGCGGAAGGCGGGCGTGACGCCCGCGTAGTACTCGAGCTGGCCGAGGGCGTCGAACCCGGCGAACCCCGGCACGAGGACGACGTGGACCCGACTCGACGGCGAGGAGCGCGTGTTCATGACGGGGAGACTAGCGGAGCGGGCGGCCGCGGTCGCCGGCCCGATCGCGCTCGCTGATTCGCCGTAGGGCGGCGGCGGCAACCGATCGCGAGGGCGCCCGCGAGCGGGCCGGTCCCGGATCTCGGCGTTCGCGCTCCCGATCCGCGCGCCCGCGGCTGCCTCGTGGCGGCAGGGGGTCACCGGTGGTACGTTCACCGCGTGCTGAAGGAGGCGATCCAGGACCTGAACCGGCTGCGGCAGATCATCGCGATCGCCGCGCGCCACGGCTTCGGCGCCTACTTCGACCAGACGCGGCTCGGCGAGCTGCTCGGCAACCACGAGGCCGAGGAGCTGCGCCGGGCGGCGGCGGGCGCGGAGCCGGCCGGCGCGGGCCCGGATCGGCGCACCGCGCAGCGCTTTCGCCAGCTGCTGCTCGACCTCGGCCCCACCTTCATCAAGCTCGGGCAGCTCCTCTCGTCGCGCCCGGACATCCTGCCGTCGCACTGGGCCGACGAGCTGGCGGAGCTGCAGGACGCGGTCCCTCCCTTCCCGCTCGCCGACGTCCGCGCGCAGATCGAGCGCAGCCTCGGCCGCCCGGTGCTGGAGTGCTTCTCGTGGCTCGACGAGACGCCGCTCGCGTCGGCGTCGATCGCCCAGGTGCACCGCGCGCGCACCCACGCCGGCGATCACGTGGTGGTGAAGGTGCAGCGGCCGCGCATCCGGCAGCGCATCGAGTCGGACCTCTCGATCCTCTACCAGCTCGCCCGGCTCGTCGAGGCGGTGGTCGAGGAGACCGGCGTCTACACGCCGACCGGCATCGTCGAGGAGTTCGACCGCGCCATCCACGAGGAGCTCGACTTCTCGAACGAGGCGCGCAACGCCCGCGCCATGGCGGAGGCGTCCAAGGAGCGCACGTTCCTCGTCATCCCGCGGGTCCTCGCCGCCCTCAGCTCCGAGGCGGTCCTCACGATGGAGTACGTCGAGGGCCTCAAGGTCTCCGACATCACCGCCGAGGCGGGCTACGACCTGGAGCAGGTGGCGAAGAACATCATCGAGGCGGCCTTCCGCCAGCTCTTCGAGGACGGCCTGTTCCACGGCGATCCACACCCGGGCAACATCCTCGTCCTGCCGGGGAACCGGATCGCGCTCCTCGACTTCGGGCTCGTCGGCCGGCTCTCCCGCCCGATGCAGGAGGCGCTCGTCACGCTCATCATGGGGACGGCGCTCCGCGATCCGGACACGGTGGCGCGGGTGCTGAACCGGATCGGCGTGCCGGAGGAGCACACGCCCATCACGGCCTTTCGCGCCGACATCGAGGGCATCCTCGATCGCTACCTCGGTCTCAAGCTCGAGGACATCCGCACCTCCACGCTGCTCCGCGACCTCCTCGACCTCGCGGTGAAGCACCGCATCCGCGTGCCGAAGGAGTACGCGGTGCTCTCGAAGGCGTCCATCACGGTCGAGGGCATCATCCGCAGCCTCTACCCGAAGCTCGACATCCTCGAGATCGGGCTCCCGTACGCGAAGGAGCTCCTGCTCTCGCGCTTCAACCCGAGCGACGCCTCGGGGACGATGATGAAGTCGCTCCTCAAGCTCCAGACGCTCGCGGAGGACGTCCCGGCGCAGCTCCAGCAGATCCTGGTCGACATCGAGTCGGGCAAGTTCCGCGTCAACGTGCGCTCCATCGAGCTCGAGCGAATCGCCGTCAACGTGCGGACGCTCGGGGTCAGCTTGTTCCTCGGCCTCATCGCGTCCGGGCTCACCGTGGGCGGCTTCGTCGTCTTCGCGCGCGACTTCGCGGGCTGGCGCGGGCTGCCGTTCCTCGCAGGCGCGGCGCTGGCGCTGGCGGGCGCCCTCTTCGGCCTGGGCCTCGCGCTGTACCTGCTCGGCGCCCCGCGGCGGAAGATCCAGCTCCGTCGCTTCCTGCGCCGCGGCGCGGACTGAACCGCCGATCAGCGCGGCTCGCCGCAGGCGAGCGCCGCCACCGTCCCGAGCCGCCACAGCTCGAGGAGCGACGCGAGTGCGGCGCCGAGCGCGCTCGCCATGAGCCTCGGCCCGAGCACGAGGATCACGGGCGCGCCGCGGGCGAAGCCGAGCGCGGCTGCTTGCATCGCCTGCGCCGACCCGAGCACGACGAGCGACGCCACCCCCAGCGCGAGCCCCGCCAGCAGGAACGCGCCTGGGCGGAGGAGGACGCGCCGGGCGCCCTCCGCGAGCGCACGACCGGGACCGTCTCCGGCGAGCGCGGTCCGGGCGAGCGCGGCGTCGGCGGCGAGGGCGGCGGCCATGGGCGCCGCGACGGCGCTCGTGAGCGCGGCGGCGCCGAGCAACGCCGGCAGGACGGCGCGCGGTCCGCCCGCGTGCCCGAGCCAGACGAGGATCGCCGCGAGGTAGATCGTCGCGGCGTAGAGGTGCGACGCGAGCTCGAGGACGAACCCGAGGAGCGCCGTGCCGAGGAGCGGCGCGAAGCCGAAGGCGAGCCCGTCGGCGAAGCGGGGCTGCGGCGCGGGGACCCGCGCCAGGCCGTCGCCGAGCGTCGGCAGCGCGCCCGCGAGCCACGCCACGCGCAGCGCCGCGGAGGCGAGCAGCCCCGCGAGCCACAGCCCGGCCAGGATGAGGAGCGAGCGCGGCGCGGTGAGCGCCTGGAGCGCGCCGGAGAGCACGGGCCCCGGGGCGGTCACGCCGGCGCCGAGCCGGGACACGATGCCGGCGCGGACGAGCCCGATCGCGAAGAGCGGCGCGGGCCACCACAGCGCGGTGCGCAGGAACGCGACGAGCAGGCCCGGCGCGATGAGCCACGCGCTGCTGACCATCGCGCGCGCGCCCATCCCGAGCGCCTGCATGGTGGTGGGAGGCCGCACGGGCGGCAACGTACCGGGCCCTCCGGGATGCAGCAAGGACGAGACCGCGGCGCGCCTCGATGGGGCACGCGGCGGGGCACCCGGCACGATTCCTTGCTCCTGAACGCCGGGACAGTATACTGACGTTCAGCGGGAAGCGCTCCCGCGGGAGGCGCGCATGGCGACCGGACTCACCGAACGGCAGCTCGAGGTCCTCCGCTTCATCGCGACCGAGATCGAGGACCGTGGCTATCCACCCACCATCCGCGAGATCGGCGAGGCGCTCGACATCGCGTCCACGAACGGCGTGAACGACCACCTGAAGGCGCTCGAGAAGAAGGGGTACCTGCAGCGCGACCCGGTGAAATCGCGCGCGCTCATCCCGACCTCACAGGCGCGTGAGGTGCTGGGCGGCGGCACCGCCGACAACGTGGTGTCGCTCAGCTCGCGGCGCGACGGGCGCGGCTCGGGCCGCCTCGTGGAGATCCCCATCATCGGCCGCGTCGCCGCCGGCCAGCCCATCCTCGCGCAGGAGCAGATCGAGGACACGGTCCAGGTCGACAGCTTCTTCCTCGGCACGAGCAAGAAGGTCTACGGCCTGCGCGTGCAGGGCGACTCGATGATCGGCGACGGCATCCTCTCCGGCGACTACATCTTCGTGAAGAAGCAGCTCCAGGCGGATGACGGCGAGATCGTGGTCGCGCTCATCGACGACGAGGCCACGGTGAAGCGCGTCCACTTCGAGGGCGATCGCGTCCGGTTCCAGCCCTCCAATCCCCGCATGGCGCCCATCTACGTCCGCCGCGAGGACTTCCGCAGCACGATGATCCTGGGGGTCGTCGTGGGCATCTACCGCAAGCTCAGCTAGGGTTGCGCGGCACCCGAGCGCACGCGGGGGAGCGGCCCGCTCGGTCGATCACCCTGCGTGCATGCGGCCCGGACCGGGAGCAGTTTACGCCCCAGCGGCGCGCGAAACGTGAGCATCCTGCCCAAGAGGGGCCGCGTGCGGCGCTTACGGCCGCTCCTCACAATGCCTTAACTTGGCGGCGGGACGGGAATGAGGGGGAGGCACGGGGATGGGGAAGATCAACACACGGCTCGAGGCGACGCGAAAGGCCTATCGGGAGGCGCTCGACGCCGCGCGCGCGAATCCAACGCCGGAGGCGTGGGCGAAGCTGCTCGCTGCCGGGAAGGAGCTGTCGTCCGCGCAGGAGCCGCGCGGCCGGCCCGGTCGCCGCGGACGGCGCGCCCCGCAGCCCACCTACCAGGATCTCGAGGGGACCCCGCGCACCGAGCCTGCCGAGCTCGAGACGCTGGAGTGACCCTCATCCAGTGCGTGCGATCAGGAGCTTCAGCCGCTCCGTGTGATCAGGAGCCTCAGCCGCTCCGCGTCTTTGCCTGCTTGATGTACCGGTCGAGGTCCTCGCGGTCGA
>DASWDS010000451.1:0-2127 GCA_036395165.1 Anaeromyxobacteraceae bacterium
GAGAAGCATCCGAACGGCTACCGCTACACGCAGTTCTGCGAGCGGTACCGCGAGTGGCTCGACAAGCGCCACCTCACGATGCGGCAGGAGCACCGCGCCGGCGAGAAGTTCTTCGTCGACTACTCCGGGAAGAAGCCGCACATCGTCGATCCGAAGACCGGCGAGGTGATCGAGGTCGAGCTCTTCGTCGCCGCGCTCGGCGCGTCCAACTACACCTTCGCCGAGGCCACGCTGACGCAGCGCGGCCCCGACTTCATCGCGAGCCACGTCCGAGCATTCGCGTTCCTGGGTGGCGTTCCGGCCGCGCTCGTCCCGGACCAGCTCAAGAGCGGTGTCATCGTCGCCTGCCGGTACGAGCCGGGGATCCAGCGTACGTACGAGGAGCTGGCGCAGCACTACGGGACCGCCATCCTGCCGGCGCGCCCCGGCCACCCGCGCGACAAGGCGAAGGTCGAGGTCGGCGTTCTCATCGCGCAACGGTGGATCCTGGCGCGGTTGCGGCACGAGACCTTCTTCTCGCTCGACGCGCTGAACGAGCGGATCGGCGAGCGCCTGGAGGAACTGAACGACCGGCGGATGCGCGTCTACGGCGCGAGCCGGCGAGAGCTGTTCGAGCGGTTGGACCACCCGGCGCTGAAGCCGCTTCCGATGGAGCGCTTTGCATACTCGGAGTGGCGAAAGGCACGGCTCAACATCGACTACCACGCAGAGGTCGAGCACCACTTCTACTCGGCACCCCACGCGCTCGTGCACGAGGAGGTCGAGGCGCGGCTCACCGCGATCACGGTCGAGCTGTTCCACAAGGGCGAGCGGGTCGCCTCTCACCTGCGCAGCTACCAGCGCGGGCGCCACACGACCATCGACGAGCACATGCCGAAGGCGCACCGCGAGCACGCGGAGTGGTCGCCATCCCGCATCATCAACTGGGCAGGGACGATCGGGCCGAGCACGAAGGCGCTCGCCGAGGCGATCCTCGCGGAGCGCCGCCACCCGGAGCAGGGTTACCGCTCGTGCCTCGGGATCCTGCGGCTCGGCAAGCGGTACGGCAAGGAGCGGCTGGAGGCGGCTTGCGCCCGCGCCTTCTCGGTGCGCGCCCGCTCGTACCGGCACGTCGAGTCGATCCTCAAGAACAACCTCGACCGCATCCCGGCGCCGGCGAAGCCGCCGGCGGCGGGCCCACCCGCCGACCACGAGAACATCCGCGGCGGCGACTACTACAACTGAGAGGAGAAGCGTGCTCACCGAACCCACGATGGACAAGATCCGCGCCCTGGGGCTCACCGCGCTCGCGGCGGCCTGGGCCGAGCAGCAGAAGGACGTGGACCTGCAGAAGCTCACGTTTGACGAGCGGTTCGGGCTACTCGTCGACGCAGAGTGGCTACATCGAGAGAACAAGCGCCTCGCGCGCCTGCTCCGAGCGGCGAAGCTCAAGATCGGCAGCGCCTGCGTCGAGGGCATCGACTATCCGGTGCGCCGCGAGCTCGAGAAGTCGGTGATCCGCCAGCTCGCAACCTGCCGCTGGATCGAAGAGCACCAGAACGTCGTCATCACCGGCATGACCGGCACCGGCAAGACCTACGTCGCCTGCGCCCTCGCCCAGCAGGCGTGCCGGAAGGGCCTCCGTGCGATCTACCGGCGCGCGACGCGGCTCAACGACGAACTCACCCTCGCCCACGCCGACGGCACGTACACGCAGCTCCTCGGGCGCCTCGCTCGTGCGGACGTGCTCGTCATCGACGACTGGGGCATCGCGCCGCCCGAGGATCAGGAGCGGCGCGACCTCCTCGAGATCTTCGAGGACCGCTACGCCACGCGCTCGACCATCATCACGAGCCAGGTCCCGCCGACGAAGTGGCACGACCATCTCGGCGACCCGACCATGGCCGACGCGATCTGCGACCGCGTCCTCCACAACGCTCACCGCATCGTGCTAAAGGGCCCCTCTCGACGGAAGGAGGACTCCACCGCCACCAAGTGACCCGCCAGCGTCGCTTCGCTCCGTTCACGATGGCCGATCTGGGCGATCACGATGCCGCGATCTCAGCGTTCACGATGGCCGGAATGCGCACTCGCTCCTGGCGCATGACCTTCCCTTCTCGATCCGTCCGCTGTTGGTGCGCCGTCGCG
>DASWDS010000452.1:0-13239 GCA_036395165.1 Anaeromyxobacteraceae bacterium
CGCGGGCCGCGAGCGCCGCCGCGTCGAGCGCGAGCGCGCGCCCCAGCGATCCGCCCGCCAGCGCCGCCGCGAGCCGCGCCTCCTCCGGCGCGCGGCCCCGCGCGACGAGCCGCTCCGCGATGAGCTCGTCCGGGAGCGGCGCGAACGCCACGCGCGCGCAGCGCGACCGGATGGTGGGGAGGAGCGCGTCGGGGCTCGACGCGACGAGGACGAGCGTGGTGTCCTCGGGGGGCTCCTCGAGCGTCTTCAACAGCGCGTTCTGTGCCTGCGGGTTCATGGCGTCCGCGGGATCGAGGAGGACGAACCGGCGGCGGCCCTCGAACCGCTTCATGGCGAGGCGGTGATCGACCACGTCGCGCACCTGGTCCACCACGATGTCCTTCGACGGCGCGCGCCCGCCCTTGGGCTCCCACCGGCCCGCCTTCGCCATCACCCGCTCCTGCGCGAGCGCGATGACGTCGGGGTGGGTGCCGCGCGCGATCTTGCGGCACGGGACGCACCGGCCGCAGGGGCGCTCCGGCGCCGGGGCGTCGCAGTTGGCCGCCTGCGCCAGCAGCCGCGCGGCGGTCCCCTTCCCCACCCCCTCGGGCCCGCCGAAGAGGTACGCGTGGTGGAGGGCGCCGCGCGTGAGCGCGGACCGCAGCGCCCCGAGCGCGCGGTCCTGGCCGATGAGCTCCGAGAACGGCATGGGCGCGCGGACCATAACATAAGCCTCGCGCTGGCCTGCCGCTGTTACTATTCCCGCGCCATGGCCCTCGAGGACCTTCTCGCCCGGTACGCCACCAGCGCGGCCGGCCTCGCCCTGCTCCTCGCGATGACGGTGGTGCGGGCGATCACGGAGGACGCCTCGCTCCGCCGCGACCTGCGCGGCGCGCAGGGATACCTCGTGCTCTTCCTCGGCACGACCTTCGTGCGGTTCGTGACGCCGGATCGGTGGCGCCGGATGGACAAGGCGCTCTTCGTCGCCGGGCTCGTCCTCTTCACGTTCGGCGTCATCCGTGGCGCGGCCGCGACCTGGAGCGTCGTCCACCGGCGGCGCACCGGGGTCGAGACGCCCAAGATCCTGCGCGACCTCGTGGACGGGATCCTGTTCGTCCTCGCGCTGCTCGTCATCCTGCAGGCGACGCTCGACGTGGATCTCTCCGCCGTGCTGGCCAGCTCGGCCGTCATCTCGCTCGTGCTCGGCCTCGCGCTCCAGGAGACGCTCGGCAACCTGTTCGCCGGGCTCTCGCTCCAGGCCGAGCGGCCGTTCGGCGAGGGCGACTGGGTCCGCATCGGGGCGCACCAGGGGAAGGTGGTCGAGATCGGCTGGCGCGCCACGAAGCTCCTCACCGGCGCCGGCGAGGGCCTCACCATCCCGAACAACGCCGTCGCGAAGGAGGCGGTCTACAACTACAGCCGCCGCGGCTCGGCCATGCGGAAGGTGACGCTGACGGTCGGGTACGACGTGCCGCCGAACGCGTTCAAGGAGGCGGCGCTCGCGGTGCTGCGCTCGCACCCGCGCATCGTGGCGGAGCCGGCACCGATCGTGCGGACGGCCGAGCTCGCCGCGAGCGCCATCGGCTACGAGCTCGTCTTCTGGGTGGGTCGGTGGGAGGAGGGCGGCGAGGTCGAGGACGACGTCCGCTCGCAGCTCTGGTACCGCCTGCACCGGGCGGGCATCGCGCTCTCCGCGGTCGGCAACGAGGTGCGCCTCGCGCGCGGCTCCCGCGCCGCCGCCGGCGCCGCCGAGGTGGACGTCCGGGCGCTGCTCGCCCGCGTCGACTTCCTCGCGCGGGTGGAGCCCGCGGGCCGCGACGCGCTCGCCGACCGGGCGCGCGTCGTGCGGTTCGGTCGCGGCGAGATCGTGGTGCGCCAGGGCGACACCACGGCGACGCCGTTCTACGTGATGGCCGAGGGCGAGGTGGTGGTGCGCGTGCGCGCCCAGGACGGCCGAGAGCAGGAGGTGAGCCGCCTCGGGCCCGGGGACTTCTTCGGCGAGATGGGCGCGCTCACCGGCGAGGCGCGGACCGCGACGGTGGTCGCGACGCGCGACAGCGCGCTCGTGGCGGTCGACCGCGACGCGTTCGCCGAGCTCTTCCGCAGCGCACCGGAGGCGGCGCGCAAGCTCGCGGACGTCCTCGCGCAGCGGCGGGAGGGGCTCGCGCGCGCCATCGAGAGGATCGCACCAGGGACGACGCGCGCACCGGAGGAGCCGCACCAGCTCGTGGAGCGGCTCAAGGCGATCTTCAAGCACCTCGCGTGAGTGGCGGCGGACCTCGACACCGAGGATCGTCCCCCTCTCCCTGGAAGGGAGAGGGCCGGGGAGAGGGTCGGCGTGGTCCTGCCCCTCTCCCCGACCCTCCCCCCGCGAGCGCAGGGAGGGGGCCTGAACCCGACTGCTACCGATTACGCCACCCTCCCCGCCAGCCGCGCGACGGCGGCGGTCAGCTCCGCGGGCTCGATCGGCTTTGGCAGGTAGAGCTGGTATCCCGCCGACAGCGCCTTCTGCCGGTGGTCGGACTGGGTGAATGCGGTGAGCGCGGCCGCGGGCACGCGCCCGCCCTGCTCGGGCGCGAGATCGCGGACGCGCCGGATGAGCTCGTAGCCGTCCTGACCCGGCATCCCGATGTCCGAGAGGAGCACGTCGGGCGGCGACTGGCGCAGGGACGCGAGCGCCTCGTCGGCGGACGCGGCCGACGTCACGGCGGCGCCCGCCAGCTCGAGCAGCTCCTTCACCACCTCCAGCGTGTCGTGGTCGTCGTCGACGATCAGCACCCGGAGCGCCTCGAGCGAGGTGACGGCCGGGGGCGGAACGGGCCGGACGGCGGCGCGGACCGGCTCGGCCTCGCGCGGTCGCGGCCGCGCCTGGAAGAACGGCAGCGACACGCAGAAGCTCGAGCCGAGCCCCAGCCCGTCGCTCTCGGCGGTCACGGTCCCGCCGTGCGCCTCCACGAGGTGGCGCACGATGGCGAGCCCGAGCCCGAGGCCGCCGTGGGCGCGCGTCGTCGAGGAGTCGCCCTGCCGGAACCGCTCGAAGACGTGGGGCAGGAGCTCGGGGGGGATGCCCGCGCCCGTGTCCTTCACCGAGATCTCCACGTGGTCGCCGCCATGCGCGAGGCGCACCTCGACGCGCCCGCCCGAAGGCGTGAACTTGATCGCGTTGGTGAGCAGGTTCCAGACCACCTGCTGGAGGCGCCCGGGATCGCCCGCCACCGGCCCGGCCCGCGGCTCGAGCACGGCGGCGATCTCGATCTCGCGCGCGGCGGCGGCGGGGCGGACGGTGTCGATGGAGGCCTCGATGACCGGCACGAGCTCGACCGGCCGCACGTCGAGCCGGAGCTGGCCGCGCACGACGCGCGCGATGTCGAGCAGGTCGTCCACGATCTGCGCCTGCGTCGTCGCGCCGCGCTCGATCGCCTCCACCGCGCGCGCGACGCCCGGGGCGTCGAGCTTGCCCATGCGGAGGAGCCGCGCCCAGCCCAGCACGGAGTTGAGCGGCGTCCGGAGCTCGTGCGACAGCGTCGCGATGAACTCGTCCTTGGCGCGGCTCGCCTGCTCGGCGTCGGCGCGGGCGGCGCGCTCTCGGGAGAGCAGGCTCGCGCGCTCCTCCTCCACGCGCCGCCGCTCGCGGATGTCGCGGAAGACGAGCACCACGCCGCGCGGCTGCCCGCGCGCGTCGCGGATGGGCGCGACGCAGCCCTCGACCGGGAACTCGGCCGCCGTGCGCGCGACGAGCACGGTGTCGCGCGGGAGATCGGCGACGCGGCCCTCCAGGAAGACGCGGGCGAAGGGGCTCTCGATGGCGATCTGCGGGTCGGCGCCGTGGGCGGTGAAGACGGAGTCGATGGGCTGCCCGAGCGCCTCGCTGGCGCGGTACCCGGTGAGCGCCTCGGCCACCGCGTTCAGGTCCGTGACGCGCCCGCCGTCGTCGGCCGCGATGACGGCGTCGCCGATCGAGCCGAGCGTGGTCCGGAACCACTCGCGGTCGGCGCGCAGCGCCTCCTCGACGCCGGTGCGCGCCTCGTCCATCCGCTGGATCTCGCGCGCGTTCCACCAGACGACCGCGCCGCCGGTCACGATGGCGGAGACGACGACGAGCGACGCGCCGACGAGCGCCTCGTACTGGCCGGCCCGGAGGCCCGCCACGAGGAAGATCCAGCCCAGCACGAGCGGCAGGAAGACGATCGCGAGCAGGAGGCGCCGCGCCATGAAACCGGCGGGGCCGGTGGACGCGATGATGCGCATGAGGCCGTGCTCCGGACGCGCCATCAGGGCCGCCGCGCAGAGCGCCGCGCACCCGAGGCCGGCGTGGAGCGGCACCTGCGTGAACGGGCTCTGCCCGTGCGCCGGCTCGACGCCGTACGCATACCCGACGATCGCCTCGAGCGGGATGAGGGCCGCAGCGAGCGCGAGCACCTGGGCCGGGCGGTGCCCGCCCGGCGTCTCCTTCTCGAGCAGCAGCAGCGAGAGCCCGACCAGCAGCAGCGCCGCCGCGATCCCCACCGAGATGCGACCTCGACCCGGCGCGTCACCGTTCGCGGCGCCGAAGAGCAGCTCGTCCACGTGCAGATCGCGGCCGGCGGCGTGCTCGAGGAGCGTCAGCGCCATCAACGCGACCACGAGCGCCGCGAGCACCCACGCCACCCGGTGCGCGGCCAGGCCGGCGCCCTCCGGCGCGAGCAGCGCGACCGAGAGGCCCGTGGCGAGCAGCGCCGCGGCGGTGTTCGGCTTCAAGGGGACCGAGGCGAACACGAGGGTGGTGATCAGGTCCACGCGGAGCGCCCATCCCGCGAGCGCCACCGCACCCGTCGCGGCCACGGCGAGACCCACGACGCGAGCGACCTGGCGCAAGGACGCGGCCACCAAGGCCTGGTTGGATTGCGTGAGCTGCATTCCTCGACGTGCGCCGGCGACCTACCTCCGCGGGGGTACCTATGCTGGCCCGAGATCGGTCCTCGACGCAAAGCGCCCGACGGGGTGCTCCTGCCTGTCTCAGCGCGGCGCAGGGTCGTCGTTCGGCGGCTCACCCCCGAACGAGACCGCACCGATGAAGGCGCCTGCGAGCCCGGCGACCGCCGGGTTGCACGAGATGCCTCAGGTCGAGCCGAGCGCGCGCGACACGAACGAGTACGCGATGCCGAGGACGGCGCCCGCCGCCAGGCCGGTCGCGAGCCGCACCACGGTCTTCGAGCGCTTCGTCATGCGACCTCCTCTTGTCATCGGCAAGAGCTGTGAGCCATCCATCCGGCAGGCGGTTCGCCGCCGAGTGTAAGCAAAGGTGCGAGAAGCTGGACGGCCCCGCAGAAGCGCGGTAGGGTCGGTTCCGCCCCACCCGGAGATCCGCGATGGAGATCACGCCCCTCGACATCACGCAGAAGTCGTTCGGCCGCGCCCTGCGCGGGTTCGACCGCGAGGAGGTGGAGGCTTTCCTGGCGCTCGTCGCGAGCGAGTTCGAGGGGCTGGTCAGGGAGGTCCAGACGCTCCGGGCCGACGCGCGGCGCAAGGACGAGGACATCGCCGAGCTGCGGAGCCGGGAGCGGGCGCTGCAGGAGACCATGATCACCGCCCAGAAGGCCTGCGAGGAGATCCGCGAGGCCGCCCGCAAGGAGGCCGAGATCACCCTCTCCGAGGCGGAGCTGCAGGCCGAGAAGATCGTCCAGGGCGCGCACCAGCGCTACCTGCGCGTCGTGGACGACATCCACGAGATGAAGCGGCAGCGCGCCCAGTTCGAGTCCGGCGTGCGGGCGATCGTGGAGGGCCACCTGAAGCTCCTCGAGACGTTCGAGGACGTCGGGGCCGAGAGGGGAATCGAGTACCTGCCGTCGAAGAAGAAGGCTGCCGAGGAGAAGTGACGGCGCCTCGCGGGGAACGCGAGCTCCCACCGCGCGCCGGCCGGGCCGAGGCCGACTCTCGGCGGCGCGCGTGGTTGCGCCCGCTCCTCCTCCGGCGCGGTTCGTGAAACGAGCGCCGCCGCGATGAAGGCCGCGCTCATCATCCTCGCTGGAGTCCTGGTCGTCCTCGTCGCCGCCGCCTGAGGGTGAGCGGGGCACGGCCGTTCAATGCGCCTCGGCCCAGCTGTGGCCCTGGCCGACGTCCACCTCGAGCGGCGCCGCGAGGTCGGCCGCGGCGACCATCTCCGCGCGCACGACCTCGGAGAGCCGGGCCGCGTCCCGCTCGGTCACCTCGAGCACGAGCTCGTCGTGGACCTGCAGCAGGAGGCGCGCGTCGAGGCGCTCGCGCTCGATGGCGCGGTCCACGCGGATCATGGCGATCTTGATGAGGTCGGCCGCGGTGCCCTGGATGGGCGTGTTCACGGCCATCCGCTCCGCGCCCTGGCGCAGCGCGGGGTTGCGGCTCATCAGCTCCGGGAGCGCGCGCTTGCGCCCGAAGAGCGTACGGACCTCCCCCTCCCGGCGCGCGCGCGCCACCGTCTCGTCGAGCCAGCGCTTCACGGCCGCGTAGCGGGTGAAGTACCGGTCGATGATCCCCTGCGCCTCCTGCGCCGGCATGTCGAGCCGCTGCGAGAGGCCGAACGCCGAGAGGCCGTACGCGATCCCGAAGTTCAAGACCTTCGCGATGCGCCGCATGTCGCTCGTGACCGCCTCGCGCGGGACGGCGAAGGTCTCGGCGGCGGTGGCGGCGTGGACGTCCTCGTGGGCGCGGAACGCGGCGAGGAGCGCCGGATCGCTCGCGAAGTGAGCCAGGATGCGCAGCTCGACCTGCGAATAGTCGGCGGAGAGGAGGAGCTGGCCCGGCGGCGCGACGAACGCGGCGCGGATGCGCTTCGAGAGCTCCGTGCGGATGGGGATGTTCTGGAGGTTCGGGTCGGAGGAGCTGAGCCGCCCGGTCGCCGCGCCGCCCTGGTGGAAGGTGGTGTGGATGCGGCCGTCTCGCTCGACGAGCTGCGGCAGCGCGTCCACGTAGGTGCCCTTCAGCTTCGAGAGCGACCGGTGCTCCAGCACGAGCGCCGGCAGGGGGTGCTGCTCGGCGAGGCGCTCCAGCACGTCCTGGTCGGTGGAGGGACCCGTCTTGAGCCGCTTCAGGACGGGCAGCTTCAGCTCCTCGAAGAGCACCTGCGCGAGCTCGCGCGTGGAGGCGATGTTGAAGGCGCGGCCCGCGGCCGAGTGGATGCGCGTCTCGAGGTCGCGCATGGCGCTGCCGAACTCGGCGCTCATCGACCCCATCGCCGACGTGTCCACCTGGATCCCGGTCCGCTCCATGCGCGCGAGGATGGGGACGAGCGGCCGCTCGACGTCCTCGTAGAGGCGCGTGAGCCCCTCGTCGTCGAGGGACCGCCGCAGCGTCGCAGCGAGGTCGGGGATGACGGCGGCGCACGGCCCGGCCGCGTCCGCGATGCGCTCGACCGTGAGCTCCCACGGCTGCGCCGCGCCGCGCTTCGCGGCCGTGCCCTCCGGCGCGATCGCCGGCAGCTCGCACGAGAGGCGCTCGCGGGCCACGTCGGCGAGGGCGTGCTCGCGCCGGGTGGGCAGGAGGAGCCGGCTCGCGATCTCGGTGTCCACGCCCGGCCCGGCGAGCGAGAGCCCCAGCGTCCGGAGCGCGTGCACCTCCGCCTTGAGGTCGTGCCCGTGCTTCGTCACCGCCGCGTCCTCGATGAGCGGCCGGAGCGCCTCGCGCGCCTGCTCGACGGCGAGCTGCGCCGGGGCTCCCAGGTAGTGGTGCGCGAGCGGGAGGTAGAAGGCGCGGCCGCCGGCCGCGAAGGCCACGCCGAAGACGGCGTCGGTGCGCGGGCGATCGCCGGCGAGCGCGGCCCGGAGGCCCACCTCGCCGGCGGCGCGCGCGGCGGCGACGGCCTCGTCCAGCGCCGCGCGCGAGAGCAGGAGCTCGGTGCGCTCGGTCCGGGCGGTGGGCAGCGGCGCGGGCAGGTCCTTGAGCAGGCGCGAGAACTCGAGCTCGCTGAAGAGCGCGCGCGTCCGGTCGGTGTCGATGGCCCGCCGCTCGAACGCGGCCGGCTCGTAGGGGAGCGTCATGTCGCAGCGCAGCTCGACGAGCTTCCGGTTGAGGCGCAGCCGATCGACGTTGGCCAGGATCTTCGCCTTCAGCTTCTCGCCGCCGCGCGCCACCGCGGCCGGGATCTCGTCCGGCCGGCGGAGCATCTCCTCGACCGAGCCGAACTTCCGGATGAGCGCCGCGGCCGTCACCTCGCCGACGCCGGCGATGCCGGGCACGTTGTCGATCTTGTCGCCGAGGAGGGCCTGGTACTCGACCACCTGCTCGGGCGGCACGCCCATCTTCTTTTCGACCTCGGCGCGTGCAGTCCAGCCGCCCCGGCCGGTCGCCTCGGCCATGGGGTCGTAGAGCGAGACCCGCTCGTCCACCAGCTGCGCGAAGTCCTTGTCGCCGGTGACGATGACCACCTCCCACCCCTGCTCTCGCGCGCGGCAGGCGAGGGTCGCGATGACGTCGTCGGCCTCGACGCCGGGCTCCTCGAGCACGTGCACGTTGAGGACCTTCGCCACCTCGCGCACGAGCGGGAACTGCTGCGCGAGGTCGTCGGGCGCCTCGGGGCGGTTCGCCTTGTACGCGACGTCGAGCTCGTGCCGGAAGCTCTTCCGGCTCGCGTCGAAGACGAGCGCCACGTGCGTCGGCGCGTGCTCGCGGAGCGCCTTCAGCAGCATGGTGGTGAAGCCGTAGACGGCGTTCGTCGGCACGCCCTTGGTCGTCGAGAGGTGCGGCAGGGCATGATAGGCGCGGAAGATGAAGCCCGAGCCGTCGATCAGGGTGAGCGTGGGCATGCGGAGGCAGAAGGATAGCGGCCGCGCGCCGGCAGGGCAGCAGCTTTCGGCGCTCAGCGGACGTGGATCGTGTACGTCGTCTTGGCGCCGGCGCCGTCCACGACGATGATCGACGTCGTCCCGGACGACTGGGCCGTGACCACCACCGCGCCCGCCTCGGCGCGCACCCTCGCGACGTTGCCCTCCTCGACGAGGAGCCGCGACGCGCCGGGGGCCGGGATGCGGCGCTCGTCGCCGACCGACAGCTCGAGGGCGTTCGGGTCCGCGGCCGGCGGCGCGGGGTGGCCGCCGCCGGAGAGCCCGGCCACCTGCACCTCGTAGGCGACCCTGCCGCCGCGCTCGAGCTCGACGACCATGCGCGAGCGGCCGCCCGCGGAGCCCGTCACCTCGATCCGCTTCTCGAGCGCCCTCACCTTCACGATCGCGAGGTCGGTGACGGCGACCTGCGCGACGGCGCGATCGAACTGGAGCGTCACCACCTGCCCCTCGGCCAGCGCGAGCGGGACGGCGTCGGCGCCGGTGGCGGGTGCGGTGGCGGCGGCGGCGACGAGGAGCGCCGCCAGGCTTGTCACGGTGCGGACGCGCACGAGCCGCCGACGCTAGCAGAAGCGGCGCGGAGCGACAAACGCCCGGGCGGCTAACGAATGCTGACGACGTTCCCGATCGAGTCGGACGGGCTGAACGCCATCACCTGGTCGTCGAGATAGGGCACGTAGACGCGGATGGGGTCGTTCTCGTGGCCGGCGAACTTGGTGCGATCGCCCATGAGCGCGCCCGCGGGGAGCGCGCCGCCCGAGCCGGGCGCGCGGAAGGTGGGCGAGAGCCCGAGCTGGGTCGAGAAGGTGACGCCCGCGCCGGGCAACAGGTTCACCACCGGGTTGGCGGGATTGGGCGAGACCGGCGGCACGAGCCCGACGCGGAACCGGACGACGGGCCCGGGGGTGAGCGGATCGCTGACCCGCGGGAAGGAGGAATAGCAGCCGACCGTCTTGAACTGGACGCTCAGCGGATCGACATTCGGGAACGGGCACGGGCCGTCGGACGGGTAGAAGTGGCGGCGCGCCTTGCGCGCGAGCGCGAGCGCCTCGCTGCCGGCGGTGAGCGTGAGGTCGTTCTTCTCGTCCTTCCACGCCAGGGTGTAGAGCTGGTCGAGCGCGGGGCGCCCCAGGTAGCCGAGCTTGCTGCTCGACAGGACGAACCCCGCCGCGCGTACCGTGATGATGGTCGGCCGCCCTGCCTCCGGCGTCGCCGCGGGCAGGCATGTCGCGGGCGCGAGCTGCAGCGCGCCACCGGGGAAAGTCACGCCCGCCGCCGTGAAGCCTCTCGGCAGCACCGCCACGACCGTGGTCGTGCACGCGAGATCCAGAAGGCCGACGAAGTCGTCTTCGGCCGGGTGCTCGTCGTTCGGGTGGACGCCGAGCGCCTTGTCTGCAACGACCGCACCCACGACCCATGCCGTCTGCCCCACGCCCTGCCCGGTGTCGCGCTGGACGGCCGCGTACGCGGTCCCGGTCGCGGGGTCCACCACGAGGACGCCCTCGCGCGTGTCGAGGCTGGGCAGGGGCCCCTGCCAGATGACGCTCCAATCGTCCGCGTCCGTGAACCCGGGCCACACGTCGAAGGCCGTCGGCAGCTCCAGCGGATCGACGGTGACCACGGGCGTGAAGGCGCTCTGGTCGGTGCCGGCCGGCGCGAGGTCGCGCCAGATGCCGACGCGCGACTGGTCCGCGGGGACGACGAGCGAGGTCGCGGAGGTGACGCGGACGCGTGTGACGCCGTTCAGCGTGGAGACGTCGGTGGGCGGGCCCCAGCGGGACAGGTCGAGCCAGTAGACCCGGCCGTCGCTCGAGGTGACCATGGCGAGCGCGCTCGTGAGCCGCTGGCCCGAGCCGGGCGCCATCTTGAAGAGCGGCGAGAGCTGGGTGCCGGCGGTGCCGGCGCCCGTGCAGTTCGCGTCCGGGCTGGGCGGGTTCAGCTGCAAGCCCCCGGCTGGCGCGCGGACCACGGTGATGTGCGTCGGGATGCCCGGGACGAGCATCGGCGTGCGGTAGTCCTGCGCCGGGACCGATACCGGGACGTCGCCCTGGAACGCCGGCGGCGGCGGCCCTGCGGGCGCGGGGTCCGCGGCGAGCTTTCCGGTGCCCGGGTCGAGCGTCACGATCCCGCAGTTGATGGGCTTGTCGGGGCCGCAGAACTGGTCGTCGAGCGCCGCGTAGACGAGCGGGGACCGAACGCCAGCGAACGTGTCGGCGCTGCAGTGGTCGGGCGACACCTGCCGCCCGGCGGAGAGCTCGGCCACGAGCGCGGCCGCGACCGCCACCGTGGGGGCGAGCGCGTCGAGCGCGGTGACGGTCCACGGTGACGTCACGTCCAGCGACGACGCGTCCACCTGCGCGACACCGAACACCTTGCCGTCCGGATGCAGGGAGTCCACGGTCGTCGTCGTGATGGCGTCGCGCGTCGCGATGGACAGGGTCGTGCCGTAGACGGTCGAACCGTCCTGGGCGATATCCGTGGGGATCGCGATGTCGAGCGGATCGAACCCGAGCGCCTTCACGACCGGCGGCTGCGCCACGACGGAGCCGTCCGTCGCCCGGGTGAACTCGACGACCGCGAGCCGTCCGCCCGTAGCGCCGACCAGGATCCGGGCGCGCGGATCCGCGGTCGGCGCCCGCATCCCGACGACGGTCAGGATCTCGGCGTCCGCGCCGAGCACATCCTTGAGCGGCCAGGGGTAGGCGACCCGGTTCGTGGGCGACCAGGTCTCGATGACCTGCAGCGCAGGCGCGGGGACATTCCCGAGGAGCACGGCCCCGCCGGCGCTCACTGCCACCAGCACGTCCGGACCTCCGTCCCCGAGCGGCGCCGACGCCAGGAGCAGCGGCCGCGGAGCGGTGGGGATGGAGAGCGGGAACACCACGCCAGGGCCGAGCACGGGCTGCTCGTCCGCGGCGTCGAGGAAGCGGAGCTCGTCGCCGCGGCTCGAGGCGACGGCGAGGTAGTCGCGGAGCCCGGCGTGGAACGTGGAGACGCCGGCAAAGTGGACGATGGCGGCGGGGCCGTTGAAGCGGGCGCCGACGGTGCGCGGCCCGCTCGAGCAGGCGGCGACCGCGAGCGCGGCGAGGGCAAAGAGGCGGCGCGTCATTGCGGGCGCTCCGGGCCGATGCGGGCCCACGAGTCGGGCGCCGCGGAGGGCTGCAGCGGGTCGATGGTGATCACGTTCACCCAGCCGCGGTCGAACGAGCCCACGTACAGCCGCGCCAGCTCCCGGGTGCCGTCCGTGAAGCGCTCGGCGGCGAGCCCGAACGGCTGCTTGCCCAGGAGCGGCCGCCCGTCCTGGCACGGCGCCGGCGCGGAAGGATCCCCCGCGCCCGGGACCGCCGAGCACACGGCGAACACCTTCGCGATGCTGCCGGTCTCGTCGTCGTACAGCGTGAGCGTCGAGTCGTCCGTGCTGGTGACGGCCACCAGGTCTCGGAGCCCCGTCCGCGGGATGACGCGCACCTCCGTCGCGCCGCGGTCGAGCGGGACGACGTTGAGGATCTTGGTGGAGGGCCGGCCGGCGGACGTCTCGGAGAGGTCCATCACCGCGAGGGCGCCCGCGAGGTCGTTCCCGGGACGGGTTCCGGAGCTCGTCGCGGCCGCCACGTCGTAGATGCGCAGCGCGAGGTAGGCGCGCGTGGGTGGAGCCGTCGCGGTGCCGTCGCTCGAGAGCGCGATGCCGCGCAGCTCGGCGCCGCGGACCACGTCGAAGACGTTCACCGCGATGGGGACCGCCGAGGGGGTCGCGAGCGTGAGCCACCGCAGCGGCGAGTAGCCGATGGCGCCGAAGCGGGAGGTCGCGTAGAGCCGCGTCGAGGCCGGATCGAACACGGCGCTGTGGGTCGGGACCGTGCCCACGTCGATCGCGGTGAGCGTGTTGTCGGTGAGGTCGATCCTGGAGAGCCAGCCATGCGTGTTCGGCGCGCGGAGGTACGTCACGAACGCGAGCGCCTGTGCCACCGGTGCCGCGAGCGGAGCGTCGATGGCCGGGAAGTTCCCGCAGGCGAGGGTCACGCCGTAAGGATCCGCGAGCGACGCGTCGAGCGGCGACTTGAGCGCGTCGCCGAAGCCTTCGAGGTCGACGCGGTAGAGCGCGTTCTGCGACCGCGACGCGACGAGCGCCTGCGGGGGGCCCGTCCACCCGGGGCACGAGTCGCCGTCGAGCACCGCCACCTCGCCGCCGAAGCTCCCGACCCGGACCGTCCCGAGCCGTCCGTTCGACGGGTCCAGCGCGGGTGGCGCGGAGAGCGGGTCCGCCAGCTGGCGCGCCAGCGCGAGTTCGACGGCGGTCTTCACGTCGACCGAGGTGATCCTCCCGCCGAGCACCGGGTCGTAACGCAGGTCGAAGTTGGAGGAGCCGACGATGAGCTGCGTCGTGCAGCCGAAGCTCCCGCCCGTGCAGCCCGGCGGCACGTGCCGCAGGGCGAGGCCGGTGGGGAAGTAGAAGGCGTCGTCCGGCGGC
>DASWDS010000453.1:0-16456 GCA_036395165.1 Anaeromyxobacteraceae bacterium
CTCGACCACCGGGCGCCCGAGGTGCGGACCGCCGCCGCCCGCGCCGTCCGGCGCTGGTCGGGCGAGGCGGTGGACACGTCGGCGCCGGAGCCCGAGCGCCGCCGCGACGCCCGCAGGATGTCGGAGAAGCTGCTCACGGTGGGTGGCGCGGAGCTCAGGAACGCGGTGATGAGCGCGCCGGCGGCGGCGAACGCGACCGCGATGATTTCCGTTCGCCCTGAGCGTAGCGAAGCGAAGTCGAAGGGCGAACGCATGGCGACCTCGAGACCGGCCGCGATCAAGACCGCGACCCCGATCGCCATCGCCACCGCCACGGCTACCCTCCGCGCGGCCGTCGCCGTCGCCGAACCCACGCCCGATCCCTCCCTCGCATCCGCCGCGCTCATCGAGGTCCGGGCGGCGCTGCGCGGCCGCACCGCCGACGACCTCGCGGCGGCGCTCTCGCGCGATCGCGCGACGGTGGAGGCCGCCCTGCGCTCGCTCGTGGCGCAGGGACGGCTCGTCGCGCGCGGCCCACGTTTCTTCATGAGCTAGCCGGGAGACGCCATGGAGAACATCCGCTACACGACGAAGCGCCTCGCCGAGATCCTCGGCGCGACCACGAAGCAAGTGCTGGAGGCGCTCGGGAAGCGCGACGCCTACGGCCCGGAGGAGCTCGCGCTGGCGCGGCAGAAGCTGCGCCGCGTCCCGGCCCAGCGCGCCTCGCGCACGCAGCTCTTCCTCAACTTCAAGGGCGGCACCGGCAAGACGAGCCTCTCGACCTCCTATGCCTACCGGCTCGCCGAGCGCGGCCACCGCGTGCTGATGGTGGACCTCGACAGCCAGGGGCACGCCACGAAGTGCCTCGGCAAGGAGGGCAGCGCCTTCACGCGGACCCTGCACGACGTGCTCATCCGCAAGACCCCCCTCGCGGAGGCGACGATCGCGACCGGGATGCCCGGGCTCGCGCTCGTGCCCTCGAACCTCGCCATGAGCACGATCGACCTCGCGCTCATGCCGCTCGCCGGCCGCGAGTTCCGGCTGCGCAAGGCGATCGAGGAGGTGTCCGGCCAGTACGACTTCATCGTGATGGACGCGCCGCCGTCGTTCGGGCTGCTCAACCTGAACGCGCTCATGGCGGCGGACGACCTCGTCATCCCGGTGCTGGCGGACTTCCTCTCGTACGATGGGCTGCGGCTCCTCTTCGAGACGGTGCAGGGGCTCGAGGACGACCTCTCGCACCAGCTCGAGAACATCTTCATCGTGGTGAACGCCTACAACCAGACCTTCAAGATCGCGCGCGAGGCGCTCGGGGCGCTGAAGGAGCACTACGCGGACTACCTGCTCGCGAGCGTGGTGCGCCAGTGCACCAAGTTCGCCCAGGCGTCGAGCGAGGGCTGTCCGATCTTCGGCTTCGACGCGGACTCGAAGGGAGCGGTCGATCTGGAATCGGTGCTGAACGAGATCATGACGCGCGTGGGCGCATCGGTCGCCCGCGCGGGCGCCGCGGGAGCGTGAGATGAGAAAGGCTTTCGACGCCAATGTCCCGAAGCTGAGGCCGAGGCTCAAGAGCGCGGTGGGAGAGGCGGGCGCGCCTCCTCTCGAGGAAGCGGCTGCCGAGCCCACCGCGACGGTGGACCCTGCCCGGCGGCAGGCGCCTCCGGCGCCTTCTGCTCGCTATCGCGAGCAGCCGCCGGCTTCGCCGACGATCGAAGTCGGGGGCTTCGCCCCCGACGCCCCTGCCCCTCACCCCGACCCTCTCCCCGCTGGGCGGGGAGAGGGGGACGCGATCCCGACCGCGACCCCGACCCCGACCGAGGTCGAGAGACCACCAGTTCCGTTCGCCCTGAGCGTAGGCCGCGACGAGCGGGCAGCGGAGGCCATGGACGCGGCCGAAGTCGAAGGTCGAACGCCCACCGCGCAGCCGGGCCTCGCCTTCCCCGAATCCTCCGACGTCGCCTCCCGCCGCGAGCGGCTCCTCAAGGTGAAGCGCAAGGTCGCCGCCGCGGCGCGGCCGGCGCCGCCCATGCCCCCCCTGCCGGAGACCTCCGCGCGCGCCGGCGAGAGCGCGCTCGCGCTCGTGCACGACCTCGAGGAGCAGCTCACCCGCGCCCGCGACGTGGAGGTGGCGCTGCGCGCGGATCTCGACCAGGCGCGGGCGGAGCTCGCGCGTGGCGTCGCGGACGGCCGCCGCGCGGTGGAGCGGCTCGCAGCGGTCGAGGAGCAGGTCGAGGAGAAGCGCGCCGTCCTCGAGGAGATGCTCTCCGAGATGAGCGCCCTCGAGGAGGAGCGCGACGGCGCCGTCGGCCGGGCGCAGGCCCTGACCGCCCTCGACGAGGAGCGCCAGGCGCTCCTCGACGGGCTCTCCACTCGCGCCGAGCAGGCCGAGAAGGCGCGCGCCGAGGCCGACGCCGAGCTGGGCCGGCTCGGGAACGAGCTCGACGAGCGCGCCGCCGACGCCGCCCGCCTCCGCGCCGCGCTGGCGCAGGTGGCGCGCGAGCGCGACGACCTCGACCGCGAGCTGGCCGAGGCGCGCCGCGAGCGCGACGAGCTCGCCGACGCGCGCAAGGCGCTCGAGCAGGTGCACGAGGCGCTCGCGACGGCGCGGGCGCGGCTCGGCTGAACGCGATCGCGCTTCCTCCTTCCAGCGCTCGTCCCTTCGGGCACGGGCCCGCCTGATCCCCCGCTGAGCAGCCTGAAGGGTTGCCCCTTGCCGCCGGGTGCTCGTTCGGCGATACCGGGCGTGCGGGTGGTAGGCACGCCCTTGGCCGGATGGCGGAAGGGGTCCCATGAAGCGGATGGTTGCGTGGAGCGCCGTGGCTGCGGTCTCGATGGTCCTGTTCGCGCGCGCGGCTCAGGCGGCCGGCGGCGGGGTCGAGGTCTCTCCAGCCGTGCACCACGACGTGTCCCGGCCGCTGCGCGACGTCCCGTCGGCGCCGTCGGCGCACAGGCTCACGGAGCGCCCGCTGCTGCCGCTGCCGACGCCGCCGGCGAGCGCGACGCCCGACACGGTGGTCCAGACGTCCGCGCCGTCGCCGCTCGCCGCGACCGTGGGCCTGAGCTTCGCCGGCGTCGGAGACGGCGACTACGGCTTCACGCCCAACGCGGCGCCGCCCGACACGAACGGCGCCGTGGGCGCGACCCAGTACGTGCAGTGGGTGAACGAGTCGTTCGCGGTCTTCGACAAGAAGACCGGCGCGCTCGTCATGGGGCCGACCACGGGGAGCACGCTCTGGGCGGGATTCGGCGGCGGCTGCGAGACGAACAACGACGGGGATCCGATCGTCCAGTACGACAAGCTCGCCGGCCGCTGGGTCTTCACCCAGCTCTCGGCCTCGACGACGCCTTTCCTGGAGTGCGTCGCGGTCTCAACGACGTCCGACGCCACCGGCGCGTACAACCGGTACGCCTTCAGCTACGGCAACGGCCTCAACGACTACCCGAAGCTCGGCGTGTGGCCCGACGCCTACTACATCACCTTCAACATCTTCACCAACGGGCAGACGTTTGCCGGCGCGAAGGCGTGCGCGTACGACCGCAGCGCGATGCTGAACGGCCTCCCGGCCACGCAGCAGTGCTTCCAGCTCTCGACGGCCTTCCCCAGCCTGCTGCCCTCCGATCTCGACGGCACCATCGCGCCGCCCGCCGGCGCGCCGAACGCGTTCGCGAACTTCGGCACGAGCTCGCTCAACATCTGGACGTTCCACGTGGACTGGGCGGACCCCCCCAGCTCGACGTTCACCGGTCCCACCAACCTGCCGGTGGCCGCGTTCACTCCCGCCTGCGGCGGCGGCACGTGCATCCCGCAGAGCGGTACGCGCCAGCAGCTCGACTCCCTGGCGGATCGCCTGATGTACCGGCTCGCCTACCGCACGTTCGCCGACGGCCACGAGGCGTGGGTGGTCAATCACTCCGTCGCCACCACCTTCGCGCGCAACAGGGCGTCCGGCTCGGGCATCCGCTGGTACGAGCTGCGCAACCTCGCGACGGCGCCGAGCGTGTTCCAGCAGGGCACCTACGCGCCCGACGCGACCTTCCGCTGGATGGGCAGCATCGCCATGGACAAGGTCGGCAACATCGCGGTCGGCTACAGCGCGTCGAGCGGCAGCATCCACCCCGCGATCCGCTACGCCGTGCGCACCCCGTCCGATCCGCTGGGGACCCTGGAGGCCGAGGCGTCCATGATCGAGGGTGGCGGGTCGCAGCTCCGCAACCTCTCGCGGTGGGGCGACTACAGCGCGATCTCGGTGGACCCCGTCGACGACTGCACGTTCTACTACACGAGCGAGTACCTGAAGGCGAACGGCACGTTCAACTGGAGCACCCGCATCGCGTCGTTCAAGCTGCCGAATTGCCTCTAGCCAAAGGAGCGTTCCAGCCCGGCGGCGCGGGACGAAGGGGGAACGCGGCGCTCTCATGGGCCGTGCTCGGTTGCGCTGGTCCCGTGAACGAGCCCGCGCCCGTGCCCGCGCCCGGCTTCTTTCGGGCTCGGACTCGGGCTCGGGGCTCACTCCAACTGGGCAGCGCCATCAGCGCGCCTCCGGCGCGGACGGCCAGACAGGGCTCACCAGCTCGATCCGCCAGATCGGACCGTCGAGGAAGAGCGGCATCTCCGCCTTCACGAAGGCGGGCGCTTCGCCGCTGACGACCCAGACGTGCGAGTCGGGCGGGGTCTTGCCGAGCAACGAACCGATCGCGCCGGTCACGCCGGTCAGGTGCACCTTCACCACGTAATGCGTGGCTTTGCGCGCGGAGGCGGCGATCGAGAAGGGCTCCTCTCCGGCGGGAATGAGCTCCAGATTCACCAGTCGCGGCTTCGGCGTGATCGCCACCAGCGACACTGTCGTCTTCGTCGTTCTTGGGGAGATGTTCTTGAGAAGCGTCAAGATCATCCCGTTGGCGATGTCACCGGGCAGCTTGAGGCGTTCCTCGATCCTGTTCTCCTTGCCGTCCTCGTCGGTGTAGCGGACCTTGACCTGGCCGCTCGCGCTGACGGTCGACTCGATGGGCATCTTGAAGGCCGGCCCCTCCTGCACCACGTGGTTGCTCACGAGCCGGAACGTCTTCTGCTGCACGTAGACGGTCGTCTCTTCGTGCGTCGATCCGTCCTTGAAGTGGAGGACGAGCCGCGACGTCACGCGATTCCCGCTCGAGGTCGGGACCGTGGTCTGAATCAGGTCGCCATCGGCGAGGGGGGTCCCGTCGAGCGTGCGCAGCGAGACGAAGCCATGCGCGAGCCCTTCCCAGTGCGTCACCGCGACGGGATCGGCCAGCGATGAGAGCGGCACGAGCAGCGCGGCGGCGACGATCACGGCGCGACCGAACGACCCTCCAGGTGCGGTGCCCATGCTGGCCTCCGGCTCTAGCACCTGAGATATCAGGACGCGGGCCATGAGGCCCAGCCGTCCAGGCGTCGGCTAACCCGCCTTCGGCACGGCCGCCACCTGCGCCTGCAGCTGCGCGCCAGGCAGGCCGAGCCGCTTCATCTGCGCCCGCGCGTCGTACGCGGCGTACTTGTACGCCTCGCCCAGCGTCGGGTAGTTGAAGACCGCCTGCGTGAAGTAGTGAATGGTGCCGCCGAAGGCCATGACGGCGCTCCCGAGGTGGACGAGCTCGGAGGCGTGCGGACCGATGCAGTGCACGCCGAGCAGCTCCCCGTCCTTGGACGACGCGACCAGCTTCAGGAACCCGACCGCCTCGCCCACGAGGTTCGCGCGCGCGTTCTCCGCGAGCGGCGTCTTCCCGACCGCGTACGGGATGCCCTTCGTCCGGAGCGACTCCTCCGTCGCGCCGACCGACGACACCTCGGGGATGGTGTAGATGCCGACCGGCAGGAGGTCCGAGACCTTCTGCTGGTACTTCTTCCCGAGCGCGTGCGTCATCGACACGCGCCCCTGCTCCATGGACGTGGAGGCGAGCCCGGGGAAGCCGATGAGGTCGCCCGCGGCGTAGACGTGCGGCACGGCCGTCTGGTAGTGGTCGTTCACCTCGAGGTAGCCCTTGTCGGTCGCCTTGAGGCCGGCGGCGAGGAGGTTCAGCGACTCCACGTTGCCCACGCGGCCCGCCGCGACGAGCACCTTCTCCGCGACGACGCGCGACCCGTCGGCGAGCGTGACGAGCACGTCTCGTTCGCCGACCTCGACCTTGTTCGCCCGCGTCTGCTGGTGCAGGTCGATGCCGGCCAGCGCGAAGAGATCCTGCATCGCGAGCGACAGCTCGGCGTCGAGCCAGGGGAGGAGCCGGGGCTTCGAGTCGATGATGGAGACGTGCACGCCCAGCGCGGCGAAGATCGACGCGTACTCGCAGCCCGCCACCCCGCCGCCGAGCACCGCCAGCGAGCGCGGGACGGTGTCGAGCATGAGGATCGAGTCGGAGTCGTACACGCGCTGGTGGTCGAAGGGGTACTGGCTCGGGTGCGACGGGCGCGTGCCGGTCGCGAGCAGGACGATGTCGCCGGAGACGTCCTGCGAGGTGCCGTCGGCGATGGTGATGCGGATCGTGTGCGGGTCGACGAAGCTCGCGACGCCGCGGAAGGTCTCGACGCCCGCGTTGGTGAGGCGGGCGCGGATGCGCGAGTGCTCGCGCGCGGTGACGAGGCCGCGCCGGCCCATGAGCTCGGGGACGGTCACCGCCTCGGACACGCGGAACTCGATGCCGTGCGCGTCGCGGGAGCGCGCCTGCTGGATGGCGAGCGCCGTCTCGCGCAGCGCCTTCGAGGGGATGGTGCCAGTGTTGGCGGAGGCGCCGCCGGGCACCGCCTCCTTCTCGACCAGCGCGACGCGCTTCCCGTAGAAGGCCGCCTGGACGGCGCCGTGCTCGCCCGCCGGTCCGCTGCCGATGACGATCACGTCGTAGTGGAGCATGCGCCGCTTATAATGCTTTTTTCCCCCTCCGACGATATCCTCCGCCGTCCCGTGAAGAACGTCCCGACGAACCCAGTCCTCGGCGCGATCCAGACGAACCTCATGGTCGCGCTGGACGAGAAGAAGCAGCGGCTTCGCGCGGCGGGGAAGCGCCTCTTCGACTTCGGCCTCGGCGATCCCAGGGAGCCCACCCCGGGCTTCCTGCGCGACGCGCTCCGCGCCGCCGTCCCCGACGTCTCGCAGTATCCGAGCGCCGCCGGCACGCCCGCGCTGCGCCGTGCGTGCGCCGGGTACCTCGAGCGGCGCTTCGGCGTGAAGGCGGATCCCGAGCGGCAGATCGTGCCGGCGACGGGCGCGAAGGAGACCATCTTCCACCTCCCGCTCGCGTTCGCGGGCGGCGATCCGCGCCGGACGAAGGTGGTGATGCCGGATCCCGGCTACCCCACCTACGAGGTGGGGGCGCGGTTCGCGGGGCTCGAGCCGGTGAAGGTGCCGCTCACGGCGGCGCGCCGCTTCCTCCTCGAGCCGGAGGACGTGGGCGACGAGGTGCTCTCGCGCACGCTCGTGTTCTGGGTGAGCTACCCGCACAACCCGACCGGCGCGACGGCGCCGCGCGACTACCTCGCGCGCGTCGGCGCGGCGGCGCTGCGGCACGGCTTCGTCGTGGCGTCCGACGAGTGTTACGCCGACCTCTACTTCGGCGAGCGGCCGCTCTCGATGCTGGAGGTCCAGGTCGAGAACGTGGTCGCGGTCCACTCCTGCTCCAAGCGGAGCGGCATGACCGGCTACCGCTCGGGCTTCACGGCCGGTGATCCCGACCTGATCGCGGTGCTGAAGCGCGTCCGCTCGCACCCGGGCGTCGCCTCCCCCGACTTCGTCTCCGCGGCCGCGGCCGCCGCCTGGTCCGACGACGCGCACGCGGCCGAGCGCCGCGCCGTCTTCCGCGCCAAGCGCGACCGCTTCCTCGCCTTCTTCGCCGAGCGCGGCCTCGTCTGCGACGGCTCGGAGGCGACGCTCTACCTCTGGGTGCGCGTGCCGGCGGGCCACAACTCCGCCTCGTACGCGCTCGCGCTGCTCGAGGAGGGGATCGTGGTCGCCCCGGGCACCGCCTTCGGCGCAGGCGAGGGGTACGTGCGCGTGGCGCTGGTGCCGACGCTGGCGGAATGTGACGAGGCCCTGCGGGCCTGGTCGAAGGTGAGGACATGAACGACCTCGTGGAGCTGGAGAAGCGCGTCGCGGCGGCCTTCGCCGACCGCACGAAGCTCGCGGACCCCGACGCGCGCGGCGCGGTGCTGAAGGCGGTCCACGCGCTCGACCGCGGCGAGATCCGCGTCGCGGAGAAGAAGGACGGCGAGTGGAAGGTGAACGCCTGGGTGATGCAGGCGGTGAACCTCTACTTCGGCATCTCCGGCTACGAGGTCCACGACTACGGCCCGTTCGAGACGCGCGACAAGGTGCCGCTCAAGAAGAACCTGGAGGAGATGGGGGTGCGCGTCGTGCCGGGCGCCGTCGTCCGCTACGGGTCGTTCGTCGCGCCCGGCGCCGTCGTGCTGCCCGGCTTCGTGAACATCGGGGCCCGCGTCGGCACCGGCACGATGGTGGACACCTGGGCGACCGTCGGCTCGTGCGCGCAGGTGGGCGACAACGTCCACCTCGCCGGCGGCGTCGGGATCGGCGGCGTGCTCGAGCCGCCCGGCGCGCGCCCCAACATCATCGAGGACGGCTGCTTCATCGGCAGCCGCTGCATCATCGTCGAGGGCACGCTCGTCGAGGAGGACGCGGTGCTCGGGGCGAACGTCGTCATCACCGCCTCGACGCCCATCATCGACGTGACGGGGCCGAAGGAGGTCGTCCACAAGGGGCGCGTCCCGGCCCGCTCCGTCGTCATCCCCGGCACGCGCCCGAAGACCTATCCGGCCGGCACCTACCAGATCCCGTGCGCGCTCATCGTCGGGCGCCGCTCCGCCTCCACCGACAAGAAGGTGTCGCTCAACCAGGCGCTGCGCGACTTCGAGGTCCAGGTGTGACGGATCTGGCGGAGGCGCTCGCCGCGCGCACCGAAGCGCTGTGCGCCATCCCGTCGCCCATCGGCCACGAGGCGGCGCTCTGCGACGACCTCGAGCGGCGGGCGCGGGCGCGCCTCGCGGGCGGCGCGGGTGAGATCCGGCGGGTGAAGAGCTCGCTGGTGATCTGGGTCGACGGCCAGGAGTCCGAACGCCCATTGCTTGCCCTCTGCGGCCACCTCGACACCGTGCCCGCCCACGCCGACGACGCGGGACCCCCGCGCCGGCAGGGCGGCCGGATCGTCGCGCTCGGCTCGTCCGACATGAAGAGCGGCGTCGCGGTGGCGCTCGAGCTCGCCGAGCGCCTTCCGCGCGCGGAGCGCTTCTGCGATCTCGCCCTCGTGCTCTACTCGCGCGAGGAGGGGCCGTTCGTCGAGAACGAGCTCGGCGACGTGCTGCGCGAGGTGCCGGAGCTCTCCCGCGCCGCGCTCGCCCTCTGCCTCGAGCCGACCGACTGCGTGCTGCAGCTCGGCTGCGTGGGGTCGATCCACGCCACCGTCACCTTCGGCGGGCGCTCGGCGCACTCCGCGCGCCCGTGGCAGGGCGAGAACGCCGTCCACAAGGCGGGCGCGCTCCTCGCCCACCTCGCCGGGCGCGCGCCGCGCGAGGCGACGAGCGCCGGCCTCACGTTTCGTGAAGTCCTCTCGGCCACGCGCATCGAGGGCGGGCGGGCGCGCAACGTGGTCCCCGACCGCTGCACCGTGAACCTGAACTTCCGCTTCGCGCCCGACAAGCCGCTCGACGCGGCGGCGGAGGAGCTGCGCGCGCTGGCGGCGCGGTTCGGTGGCGAGGCGGAGCTCAGCGATCTCTCGCCGGCGTGCCCCGCGTTCGCGGATCACCCGCTCGTGCGGCGGCTCGCGCAGCGGACGGGGGCGAGCGTCGAGCCGAAACAGGCCTGGACCGACGTGGCGCGGCTCTCCGCCGCCGGGATCCCGGCCGCGAACTTCGGGCCGGGCGCGACAGCGCAGGCGCACCAGGCGGGCGAGTGGGTCGAGATCGCGGCCGTCGAGCGCTGCTACCGGATGCTCGAAGCCTTCCTGCGTGGGTGACGCTCACGGCGGAGCTGTCAATCGCGCGCCTCGGCGCGCCGGAGGAGCCGCTCCAGCGTGGGGCCGAGCCCGACCGAGAGCCCGGTCACCCTGCCGACCACCCGGCCGCGCGTGTCGAGCACGATGAAGGTCGGGACGTCGCCGAGCCCGCGCCGCGCCGCGGCCGCGGGACCTCCCCCGAAGAGGAGCGGCACGCCCGCGGGCGGCGCCGCGGCGACGTGGCGGGCGACGGCGTCGCGGTCGGCGTCGATCGAGACGGCGTAGGCGAGCACCTCCGGATGGCGCCGCAGGACGGCGCGCGCTCGCTCCGAGGCGGCCGCGCAGGGCGCGCACCAGGTGGCCCACACCTCGACCAGCCGCACCGGGCCGGGGCCACCGATCTCGACGGCCTCGCCGGTGAGCGTCTCGGCGGCGAAGCGCGGCTCGGCCTCGAGCGGCGCGCGCGGGCGCGACGGGGCCGCCGTCGAGCAGGCGACGCCGACCGAAGCGAGCACGAGGGCGGCTGCGGCGCCATGGCGCATCCCCACAAAGATAGCGCAGCCAAGCGCGCGCCGTGGCGAGCGCCCGGCCGGCCGCCTATGCTCCGCTGGTGCGCATGAGACGCTTCGCCCTGCTCCTCGCGTCCATCCCTCTCGTCGCGGCGGCGCAGGAGGAGGACGAGGTCGTGTACCGCGAGTCGCCTTCGCAGGAGCATGTCCGGATCATCGCCTGGGGCGGGACCCTCATCGACCTCGGTGCGCAGGGGCCGTCGGTGGGCCACCTGGGCGGCGAGGCGTCGTGGGCGTTCGAGTCGCTCGAGGTCGGGGTGCTGGGGGAGGGTTACCGGCTCGGCGATCGCGGGAGGCGCCCCTGGTCGCCCGTCGTCCTCGCCCGCTTCGTGCAGCGGTTCGAGACGCGGCGCGGGCTCGACGCGACGCTCGGCTTCGGGCTCGGCGCCGGCCAGACGGATCGCTGGGTGGGCTGGTACCAGCTCGCGCTGGGCCTGCGGCTCAACGAGGGTCCAATCTTCGTCGCGGGCGAGGTCGGGTTCGAGCAGCTCAACCTGTTCCGGCTCTCGGGCGGGATCGGCGTGAAGTTCTGATGGCATGGCGCCATGATGGGGAGCCACGCCCCGCCGGTGGCATGGACCCGGGCGGGCGGATATTAGAGAGAAACTGACCGTGAAGCTCCCCGCCGCGTTCATCTCGCATGGTGCGCCCCCGATCGCGCTCGAGGAGCAGGGCGGCTTCGCCCAGGCGCTGCGCGCGTTCGGCGCGACCGTTCCACGACCGCGCGCGGTCGCGGTCGTGTCGGCGGGTCGGCGCGGCCGGGCCGGACGAGACCGTCTCCACGCTCTTCGAGGGCTTCACCTACGGAACCCTGAGCATGCGCAGCATCCGCATCGGCCCTCGCGCATCGAACGCATGACCCGGGCTTGCCCAAAGGAGAGTACATGAAGCGCTTCCTCGCCCTTGCGCTCACGGCCGCGCTCCCCGCGATCGCCGCCGCCGAGCCGACGCTCTGGACCATCGACCCGGCGCACTCGGACTCCACGTTCAGCGTGCGCCATCTCGTCATCTCCACCGTGCGCGGCCACTTCGGGAAGACGACCGGCAAGGTCATGCTCGACGAGAACGACATCTCGAGGTCCACCGTCGAGGCGACCGTGGACGCCACCACCATCGACACGCGCGTGCCGGACCGCGACGCGCACCTCAAGTCGCCCGACTTCTTCGACGTCGCGAAGTACCCGGCCATCACCTTCAAGTCCACGAAGGTGGAGAAGGCCGGCGACGACAAGCTCAAGGTGACGGGAGACCTCACCATGAAGGGGACGACGAAGCCGGTGGTCTGGGAGGTGACCTACTCGCCGAAGGCGATCACCGGGATGGGCGGCGAGCTGCGGCGCGGCTTCAGCGCGACGACCAAGGTGAACCGGCAGGAGTTCGGGCTCAAGTGGTCGAAGACGGTCGAGGCGGGGCCGGTCGTCGGCGACGACGTCACGCTCATGGTGGATGCCGAGGCGGTGAAGGGCGAGCTCAAGAAGCCCCAGGCCAAGGCGGCGACGGCGGAGGAGAAGAAGCCTTAGCGGCGCGCGTGCCGTCGGTCCGAGGGGCGGACGCGAGGGCCGCGGCGCGGTCCACTCGTTGATGCTCTCGCCCAGGCGCGGCGCGCTCCTCGCCGGCACGGCGGTTGCTGTGCCGAGCCCCATGTCCACTGTGATCGCCGCCGACGATCGGCCGCGCGAGCGGCTCCTCGCGGGGGGCGCGCGGGCGCTCTCCGACGCCGACCTCATCGCGCTCGTCCTCGGCACGGGCAGCGCCGGGCGCTCGGCGCGCGCGGCGGCGCTCGCGCTCGTGGAGCGCGTGCCCATGAGCGAGCTCGCCTGGGCCTCTCCTGAGGCGCTGGCAGGCTCGCCCGGCGTCGGGCTCGCGCGGGCGGCGGCGCTCGCGGCTGCCTTCGAGCTCGGGCGGCGCGGGGCGTGGGCGCCTCCGCGGCGAGGCGAGCGCTGCCTCGACCCGGGCCGCGTCCACGAGCTCGTCCGTCACGCGGCGCACGCCGAGCGCGAGGCGTTCCACGTCGTGCTGCTCGACGTCCGTGGCCGCCTCCTCGAGGTCGTGCAGGTCGCCGAGGGGTCCCTCACGCAGTGCCCCGTGTCACCGCGCGACGCGCTCCGGCCCGCCGTGCGCGAGGGCGCCCACGGCGTCGTGTTCGTGCACAACCACCCCTCGGGCGTTATGTGGCGGTCCGCGTTATGCGCACCTCGCCGTGCGTGTTCGTGTCGGCGTGCGATCCGGCCCGCCTCTCGTTCACATAACGCGCCGGGTGGGGAGACCCGGTCGTGAGGCGAGCTGCGACGGCCTCGCCGTGCCACGAGCGCCTGGAGCAGCTCGGTGTCCGGGTGCTCACGGACGCGGAGCTGCTGACGATCCTTCTGTCGCCCACGGCAGGGATGAACTCCACGCGTGACGCCGCGCAGAGGCTGCTCGACGCGTTGCCCATCTCGGAGATCGCCTGGGCGCCGCCGGAGCAGCTTCAGCAGCAGCCGGGCATCGGTCCCGCCCGAGCGGCCGCGATCGCCGCTGCGTTCGAGCTCGGCCGCCGGGGCGCGTGGTCGCCGCCGAAGCGCGGCGAACGCGTCCTCGATCCGGCGCGGGTGTACGAGCTGATGCGGCCGCTCGCCCACGCGGAGCGCGAGGAGTTCCACACTGTCCTGCTCGACGTCCGAGGGCGCCTCATCAAGGCGGTGAAGGTGGCCGAGGGGTCGCTCACGCAATGCCCCGTGTCACCACGGGATGCGCTGCGGGAGCCGGTCCGCATCGGCGCGCACGGCGTGGTGTTCGTGCACAATCATCCAAGTGGGGACCCTGCCGCGAGCGTGGAAGACGGGGAGCTCACCGAGCGGCTGCGCGCGGCGTCCGAGCTGGTCGGGATCGTGGCCCGCGACCACGTGATTGTGGCGACGGGCGGGTACTTCTCGTTCGTTGAGGCAGGGCGCTGGAGAAGGTGAACGGCGGCTCATCGCGATCGTGCTCGGGAGTGGTCGGCAGGCGTGGGCACCGCGATGGACTTCAGCGTCAGCCGAGACTTCCGAGCGTTCGACTGAGGAGGGAAGGATCGGGGCGGAGCTCGCCGCGCGTGATGGCGCACACCGTCTGCACGATGGCGGCGTTCGCCGGCGTCGGTATTCCCGTCGTGCGTCCGACGTCCGCGACATAGCCGTTGATGAAGTCGATCTCGGTCGGACGCCCCCGCTCGAAATCCTGGAGCATCGACGGCTTCAGGTCGCCGTAGGAAGCGAGAATGTCGCGCAGCCACGCGTCGTGCGCCTCGCCCGGAACGCTGTGTCCACTCCACCCTGGTGGTATCGGATCGACGAGCATGCGTTGCGGGTGCACGCCGCTCGCGAGCGCGACCGTCAGCGCCTCGTCATACGCGAGGTCGAACAGTCTTCGCCCGGGGGGAAGCGCGACGTACTCCCGCATCGTTCGGCCCGCGATGGCGCCGATCGTCGTCACGGAGCAGTTGAGCAGCAGCTTCGACCAGACCGCACCCCTGAGGTTCGTGGTCACCCGCACCTCGACGCCGCCGCTCATCGCTTGGCGCACGCGTTCGGCGCGCACCGTGTCGCCGCCGGAGAGCTCGCCGACGAGGAGGTGGCCTGCGTTCCGCTGCTCGTAAGAACCAGGCTCGTTCATCGTCGCGCCGAGGTTCGACAGGCCCCCGAGGATGCGATCCTGGCCGAGGCGATCCGCGAGCGCCTGGGCGACGCCGCCGTTCTGGATGGGCAGCAGCACGCCCTCGGCGCCGAGCATGCGGACGAGCTTCGGAGCGACCTGCATCGCGTCCCGGGCCTTCGTCGCGAGCACGACGAGGTCGAACGCGTCACTCTCACCGTAGGCGTCGAGGGGAGCGATCTCGGCCATCTCGACGGACACGGCGCCGCCAACGCCCGAGACGTGAAGTCCGGTCGCCTTCAGCTTGGCAGCCGTCTGCGCATCTTTCGTCGCGATCCACACCGTGCGGCCGGATGCACGCAGGCGTGCCGCGACGAGCCCGCCCAGCGCTCCGGCACCGACCACGAGGATCTTGGCTGCGCACTGCGAGTCCATCATTCGACGTCCTTCGATACGAGCGGCATTATGACGTCCTACGGTTCGCGCTCCGCCCTGCCCGGGAGGACGGCGATGGTGGCGATCATCGTCACGACGTGGCGCTCGCCCGCCGAGCTCTCCGCATGGACGTCCCCGACGCAGACGGTCAGCGACCGTCCGCGCCGCAGCACCCTCGCGCTCGCGCGCATGCGGTCGCCAGCCGCGGGCGAGAGGAAGTTCGCCTTGTACTCAACCGTGAGCACGCCCGCGCCGGGTCCGGCAAGGCTCATCGCCGCGTAACCGCACGCGCTGTCTACGATTGCCGTGACTGCAGCTGCGTGAAGGTACCCGTGCTGCTGCGTCAGGTCGTCCCGGAATGGCAGGACGATTTCGACCTCGCCAGGCTCGACGCGGGTCAGCTCCGCGCCGATCGTGCGCATGAAAGCCTGGCGACCGAAGCTCGCTCGGACGCGGGGCGCGAAATCAGGGTCGAGTGGCTCAAGGCCCGACATCCGTCACCTCATTGTCGATCTCAGGAGTGCAGCCGCTCCGCGAATAACACGACACCGATGGCGATCATCGCGATTCCGGACGCGCGAGAGACTGCGAGAGACACCACGGGCGATCCCGGGCCTGGTTCGCAGGACGACTCGGGCGAGCAGCGCGGCGTCCAGCGCCTGACCTCCACGCTCGTGATGAAAGAGGTCGTGCCGGAGCGCCTCCTGCTGGATCAGCGTCAGTAAGTCAGGATCCTCGCGCAGCACCATCTTCATGTGCACCGTGCCCTCGAACTCGGTCCGCTTGGTCTCGATGACCTCGGGCAGCTCATACTCGTAACGGGCCGCCGGCGAGCCCGAGCGCTACGGCGGGCCATCGGTCGGGTGGTCGCGCTGGAGGGACTCGAGGAACGTAATCAGCTCATCCGTCTTCTTGGGTCGCGTCGCCGCCGCCCGGTGAGGGGAGGCAGAGCGGCGAGCGTCTTCCGCTTCATGTCGGCGTCGGCCTCGACGTACCCGTGCGTCGTCTGCACGTCCTCGTGGCGCCTGGAGCAGTTCGGGGTCCGGGTGCTCACGGACGCGGAGCTGTTGACCATCCTGCTCTCGCCAACGGCAGGGATGAACTCGACGCGCGACGCCGCGCAGAGACTGCTCGACGCGTTGCCCATCTACGAGATCGCGGGCACCGGTGGAGCAGCTTCAGCAACAGCCCGGGATCGGGCCGGCGCGAGCGGCCGCGATCGCCGCCGCGTTCGAGCTCGGCCGGCGCGGCGCCTGGGCGCCGCCGAAGCGCGGCGAGCGCGTCCTCGATCCGGCGCGGGTGTACGAGCTGATGCGGCCGCTCGCCCACGCGGAGCGGGAGGAGTTCCACACGGTCCTGCTCGACGTGCGCGGACGTCTCATCAAGACCGTGAAGGTCGCCGAGGGGTCGCTCACGCAGTGCCCCGTGTCACCGCGGTATGCGCTGCGCGAGCCCGTCCGCATCGGCGCGCATGGCGTCGTCTTCGTGCACAATCACCCCAGCGGGGACGCCGCTGCGAGCGTCGAAGACGGGGACCTCACGGAGCGGCTCAGGGCTGCGCGAGCTGGTCGGGATCGTGGCCCGCGACCATGTGATCGTGGCGACGGGCGGGTATTTCTCCTTTGTCGAGGCGGGCCGCTGGCGCAGGTGACCAGCTCGTCGGCGCTCAGCATCGTCGTGCTAAACGTTGCCGTCGGTCATGAACGGAGGAGCTTCGCAATGGCTGAAAGGAAACCTGCAAAGACGGGCACGCAGCAGTCCGCCAAGAGAACCGCCGGCAAGGCGTCCAAGGGATTCACGGACGAGGAACGAGCCGCGATGAGGGAGCGCGCCCAAGAGCTGAAGGCGGCCGCGCGCCGCGGCCCGCGCGCGGGCAAGGCGGACGGGGAAAGCGACGTGCTCGCGAAGAT
>DASWDS010000454.1:0-7226 GCA_036395165.1 Anaeromyxobacteraceae bacterium
GATCGCGGCGAGCCGCCGTGCGTCTAGGACCCGGACGCCGCGCGATGCGTCGACGACGCCGTCGCGCTCCAGACGCGTCAGGCAGCGAGAGAGGGTCTCGGGGCGCATTCCGAGCAGCCGCGCGACGACCTGCTTGCGGACCGCGTTGGGCCGGTCGGCGAGGAAGCGCGCGTGCGCCAGCGCGAACCGCGCCACGCGCGAGAGGCAGTCGCCCTGGCGGTAGTTGACCTCGTCGCGTTGCAGCTTCCCCTCGCTGAGGAGGAGGTCGAGGACGGCGCGCGCCGGGCTCTTCTCCGGGCCGACCCAGGCGCTCATCTGGTCCCCCGCGACGCCGCACAGCTTCACGCGAGAGAGCGCGCGGACCTCGTAGGGCGAGGGGTCACCTTGCAGCGACTCGGTGCAGAGCAGCGACATCGGGCCGCGCAGCGTGAGGAGCACCTCGCTGCCGCGCGGGCTCACGGCGGAGAGCGAGACGAAGCCCTCCTTGACGAAGTAGACGGTGCGCGGGCGCTCGCCCTGGGCACACAGGGTGGCGCCCGCCTCCCGCGTCGTGGGGGTGAGGCGGCACTTGCCCTGGGAGGCGATCCCGAGTGAGCAGACGTTGCAGTCGTTCACAGGAGCAGTCGAGAGCATGGTCACCTCCGAGAAAACGCTTGATCGGCGTCGTGTTGCATGAGCTAGGCCCGCGTTTTGAGGGCGAAATGATGCACGGCTTGCGCTTTGGCCGAGATCAAGCCGTCACGTACGCAACCTTTGCGAGCGCGGCCGGTGGAGGTGGCGAGGAGCGTCCGAGCGCCGTGTCCCTCGATGCCGGGACAACCCACTGCATCGTGGACCGTGCCGCTCCACGCGCGCGCCCGCCGTGCCATCATGCGGGCATGGACAGGCTCGAGCGACTCCGCGACGAGGTCCTCGCGCGGTTCGAGCGCCTTCCGCCGGAGCGCGTGCCGCTCTCCGCCGCCCTGGAGCGGTGGCTGGCGGCGCCGGTCATGGCGGCGTGCGCTGCGCCGCCGTTCACCTGCTCCGCCATGGACGGGTACGCGCTGCGAGCGGCGGATGCCCCAGGGCGCCTCCGGGTCGTCCGCGCCGTCTTTGCGGGCGATGCTCCGGGCGCCGCGATCGGCCCGGGCGAGGCCGTGCGCATCTACACCGGGGCGCCGATTCCGCCCGGCGCCGACGCCGTCGCGCGCGAGGAGGCGACGCGCGAGCGCGACGGAGAGGTCGAGGTGCGCGACGCGCCGCGGCAGGGCGAGAACGTCCGCCCGGCCGGCGAGGACGTCGCGGCGGGCGGGCTCGCGCTCGCGCCGGGAGTCCGCATCGGCGCGCGGCAGCTCGCGCTGCTGACGGCGGTCGGCGCGCGCGAGGTCGAGGTGGTCCGGCGGCCGCGCGTGGCGCTCTTCTCGACGGGTGACGAGGTCGTCACCGGCCGCATCGCGAACTCGAACGGCCCCGCCGTGGCTGCGGCGCTGCGGGCGCTCGGCGCCGAGGTCGAGGCGGCGGAGGTGGGCGACGACGTCGAGCAGCTCTCCGCGGCCCTCGAGTCCGCGCTCGCGGCGAGCGATGCGGTCGTCACCATCGGCGGCGTCTCGATCGGCGCGCGAGACCACGTCCCGGCGGCCGTCGCGCGCGCCGGCGGCGACGTGCGGGTGCACGGCGTACCGATGAAGCCGGGGAAGCCGTTCCTGTTCGCGCTCGCTCGTGGGAAGCCGGTCCTCGGCCTGCCCGGGAGCCCCTCCGCGTGCCTCGTCGCCTTCGAGGTCTTCGCGCGTCCCGCGCTCCTGCGCCTGGCGGGGGCGGCACGTCCGTTCCGGCGCGCGCTCCGCCTCCCGCTCGCGGAGGCGCTCTCGGGCCGCCCCGGCCGGGCGCGCTTCATCTGGGCGCGCGTCGAGGGCGACGGCCGCGTGCGCCCGATCGGCCGTGACGCGGCGCAGATGCGCGGGCCGGCCCTCGCGGACGCGCTCGTCTGGGTGCGCGAGGGGCTGGGCGAGCTCGCCGAGGACGCGCCCGTGGAGACGTGGATCCTCGAGGAGGACGGAGCGTGAAGCGAGCGCCAGGCCAGGCGCCGCTGCTCGCCTTCTCCGGCCCGAGCGGCGCCGGGAAGACGACGCTGCTCGTCAAGCTGCTGCCGGAGCTCGCCGCCCGCGGGCTCGTCGTCGCGGCGCTCAAGCGCTCCGGGCACGTCCACCCGTTCGACCGTCCTGGCAAGGACACCGCTCGCCTGCGGCGCGCGGGCGCCGTCGCGGTCGCCCTGCAGGGTCCCGCCGAGCTCGCCTACTTCGGCCCACCGGTGGACGGGATCCGCGCGATGGCCCGCCTCCTTCCGGACGTCGATCTCGTGGTGGCGGAGGGGTTCAAGGACGAGCCGGTGCCCCGCGTGGAGGTTCACCGTACGGCGATCGACGCCGATTTCCTGTGCACCCGCGATCCGCACGTCGTCGCGGTCGTGAGCGACGTCGAGCCGCCACGCGCGTTGCCCTGGTTCACGCCCCGCGAGGTGGTGGCGCTGGCGGAATTCGTCGCTCGCTTCGCCCTCTCCGGGAGGCGGCCACGGAGGCGCGCGCTTGCCTCGCGGAATGGCCGTGCCCAACATGTGGCGCGGGAGGCGGACCAGTCGCGGGAGAACGGAATGCCGAAGACCAGGAAGACGAGCGGCACGGGGCGCGGCCGCAGCGCAGGTCGCACCACCTCTCGTCGCAGCGGCGGCGCGACCGTGCGCGAGGCCGGGCGCAAGGGTGGACGCAGGACGCTGGAGCGGCGCGGGCCGGAGTTCTACTCTCGCATCGGCCGCAAGGGCGGCAAGTCGAGCGGGACGTCGCGCAGCGCGGCGGCGCGCGGCAGGGCGTCGACGACGGCGCGGGCCGGCACCTCACGCCGCAGCGGCCGGCGGAAGAGCCGCAAGTAGCCTGCGCGGAGTCCATCCTTCCTAGGCGCGGCGCGCGGGCCGGCGATCCACGACCGAGAACGGCCGCTCGCCCTTGAAGACGCGGAAGAGCAGGTAGAGGCTGGGGAAGAGCGTCAGCGCGCCGGCCGCGAGCGCGACGAGCAGCGCGACCTGCGTCGCCCGCGGGCCGCTCGCGGACGCGAGCGTCACGTCGGGCACGACGAGGTAGGGATATTGCGACGCTCCCCAGCCCAGCACGATGAGCGCCGCCTGTGCCGCCGCCGCCAGCCGCGCCAGCCGGAAGTGCCTCCCCAGCAGCGCGGCGAACGCGCCCACGGCCGCGACCGCGGTGGCGGCGTGCAGCGGCAGCGACCAGCGGCGACCGGTGAGCCCGTGGAAGACGACCGGCGCCTCCGACCAAGAGAGCGCCGCTGCGACCACCGCGGTGATGAACACGGCGACGCCGCCGACGAGGGCCCGGGCGCGGAAGTCGTCGCGGAGCGCGCCCCCCGCCTCGACCGCGAGATAGGTGGCGGCGAGGAACGCGAAGAGCGCGCACGCGAAGAGCCCCGTCGCGGCCGTGAACGGTGAGAGCGCGGCGAGCGGCGCCGAGAGCGGGGTGCCGTCCGGGGCGACGCGCAGGCGCCCCGACGCGAGCGCGCCCACGATGACGCCGAGGAGGAGCGGCGCGAGGACGCTCGAGCCGGAGAAGACGAGCCCCCAGCGCGCCTGGACGCGATCTCCGCGGTCGTCGTAAGCGCGGAACGTGAACGCCGCGCCGCGCAGCACGATCCCGACGAGCAGGAGGACGAGCGGCGTGAAGAGCGTGGTCGAGACGGCCGCGAACGCCAGCGGGAAGCCGGTGAAGAGCACGACGACCACCAGGATGAGCCACACGTGGTTCGCCTCCCAGATCGGTCCGATCGCGTGCTCCACGAGCGCCCGCTGCTCCCCCTTGCGGGGACCCGCCGCGAGGAGGTCCCAGATGCCCCCGCCGAAGTCCGCGCCGGCGAGGAGCGCGTACGCGACCAGCGCCGCGAGGATGACCGCGCCCAGGAGATCGGCGGGTGTCACGGCGACGCCCCGGCGGCAGCGGCGGCGTGCGCGGGCGCAGGGCCGGCGTGGGCTATCTGCCGCCAGAGGAGGAGCGCCACCATCACCGCCAGGAAGAGGTAGAGCGCGACGAAGCCGAGGAACGGCAGCGCGAGGTGGCGGACGGGCGTCACCGCGTCGGCGGTCCTGAGTACGCCACGGACGGTGAAGGGCTGCCGGCCCCACTCGGTCACGAGCCAGCCCGCCTCGAGCGCGAGGAAGCCGAGCGGTCCCGCGGCGACGACGGCGCCGAGGAACCGGCGCTGCGTCGGGACCGCCCGCCCGCGCCAGGCGAGGACGGCCGCGGCGAGCGAGAGCGCCGCGAGGATGGACCCGAGGCCGACCATGACCTGGAAGGCGAGGTGGACGAGGAGCGTGTCGGGCCAGGTGTCGCGCGGGAAATCGTCCAGCCCCTTCACGACGGCGTCGGGGTCGTGGAACGCGAGCAGCGAGAGCCCGCGCGGGATCTCGAGCGCGAACGGCGTGGTCCGCCGCTCCGCGTCCGGGAGCCCGCCGATGTGGAGCGGCGCCCCGCGCCGCGTCTCGAAGTGGCCCTCCAGCGCGGCGAGCTTCACGGGCTGCGTCTCGGCGACCTGCCGCGCCGAGAGGTCGCCCGAGAGCGGCTGCAGCAGCGCCGCCGCTCCGCCGACGCCGAGCGCGATCGCGAGGGCCGCCCGGTGGAAGGCGCTGCCGGGCGTGCGGCGCAGGAAGAAGGCGTGGATGCCGGCGACCGCGAAGCCCGTCGCGACGTACGAGGAGAGGAGGACGTGGATCACCTCGTGCGCCCACCCCGGCGGGAACATCGCCTGGAGCGGCTCGACCGACGTCGCGCGCCCGTGCACGAGCTCGAAGCCGGCGGGGCTGTTCATCCAGGCGTTCGCGAGCGTGACGAAGAAGGCGGAGAGGGCGCCGCTCGCCGCGACCGCGACCCCCGAGGCGAGGTGCAGGCGCGGGCCCACCCGTTCCCAGCCGTAGAGGTAGATGCCGAGGAAGATCGCCTCCGCGAAGAAAGCGAAGCCCTCGAGCGAGAATGGCATCCCGATGATCGGCCCGGCGAAGGCCATGAAGCGCGGCCAGAGCAGGCCCAGCTCGAACGAGATGACGGTGCCCGAGACGGCGCCCACCGCGAAGAGGATAGCGGTGCCCTTGGCCCAGCGGCGCGCGAGGTCGAGGTGGACCTCGGCGCCCGTCCGGCGCCACCTCCACTCGGCGAGCACCATGAAGAGCGGCATGGCGACGCCGACCGCGGCGAAGACGATGTGGAACGCGAGCGACGTCCCGAAGAGCCAGCGCGCGGCGGCGAGGTCGGTCACGCGGCCGTTGTAACGGCGCGTTCTGGACGGGCAAGCGTCATGTGGCCGCGCGCCCTCGCCCGTCGTGCAGGCGCGCGAGGGCCCGCCGCGGGCGAGGCCCCGCACGATCCGTGTCGTCACGAAGATGTCACCTTCGCCGCCGCAGCGGCGGAGGGCGCGTCACGGCTTGGGGATTCGCCCGTGCCGCCCTCTCCACGCCGGCGCAGTCCCTGGTGGGCCGTGCCTCCGCCGGAAGGGCCTCGTACGATGTCCACGTCCGCGTCAGGAGCGAATGATGACCATGAGGGAATCGATCTTCGTCTGCCGCTTCACGTCGAGGCACGACCGCCGGACGGCGCACGTGCGCGCGTGGGACGAGCGTGAGGCGGAGCAGGTCTTCCGGGACGAGCTGGCCGGCGAGGACGTGCACGAGCCCGGGACGATCGAGGTGGTCGGCGGCCGCGCGCGCATCCAGGCGCCGTTCGAGCCGGTCGGCGCAGCGCGCTGAGCCATCGCGCGACGTCTTCACCGAAACGTGGTCCGCCGTCCCTGCGCTATCTTGACCCCTCTCCGGGCGGCGGTTAACGTCCGGACCTTCCTCGATGTCCTCCCAGCCGCCGCCCGACGATCCCCGCGCCCCGGCGCGCGCCGCCTTCATCGCGCCCGAGACGCGCTGGATCGATCTGACTCGCGAGCTGCCGCTCGACCTCGGCGGCGCCCTACCCGGCGTGCGCGTGGCATACCGGACCTGGGGGAGGCTCGACGCGGCCGGCGAGAACGCCGTCGTCGTCTGTCATGCGCTCACCGGCTCCGCCGACGCGGACCGGTGGTGGACGGGCATGTTCGGGCCGGGGCGCGCGCTCGATCCGGAGCGCGACTTCATCGTCTGCTCGAACATCCTCGGCAGCTGCTACGGGACGACGGGTCCCACGTCGCCGAACCCGGCGACGGGCCGGCCATGGCTGGGCGACTTCCCGCCGATCACGGTGCGCGACATGGTCCGCGTGCAGCGCGAGCTGCTCGCGGCGCTCGGGGTCCGGCGCGTGCGCCTGGTGGTGGGCGGCTCGCTCGGGGGCATGCAGGTGCTGGAGTGGGCGCTCTCGTATCCGGACCTGGTCGAGGCGATCGTCCCGATCGCGACGAGCGCGCACCACTCGGCGTGGGCGATCGGGCTGTCGGAGGCGCAGCGGCAGGCCATCTACGCGGACCCCCGCTGGAAGGGCGGGCGCTACGACCTCTCCGACCCGCCCGCCGCGGGGCTCTCGGCGGCGCGCATGATCGCGATGTGCACCTACCGGCACAAGGCGAGCTTCGAGGAGCGCTTCGGGCGCCGCCTCCAGACGGCGGACCTCTTCGCGATGGAGAGCTACCTCCGCTACCAGGGCCAGCAGCTCGTCGACCGGTTCGACGCGGCGACCTACGTGGCGCTCACGCGGGCGATGGACACGCACGACGTGGCGCGGGCGCGTGGCGACTACGACGAGGTCATGCGCGGCGTCCGCGCGCGGACGCTGGTGGTCTCGATCGACTCGGACGTGCTGTACCTGCCCGACGAGCAGGAGGAGATCGCGCACGGCATCCCGGGCGCCCGGCTGGTGCGCCTTGCCTCGGGCGACGGCCACGACGCGTTCCTCATCGACGTGGACTGGCTCTCCGACGTGGTGGCGGAGTTCCGCGGGCGGGCGCCGGCGAGGCGCGCCACCATCTCCCGGCCGACCGCGACGCCCCGCGCGCTCGACCGCCAGGAGGTGAGCCTCCTCGTGCTGGGGAAGGGCAAGGTGGGCGGCGAGCTCCTCGACCAGATCGGCCGGCAGCGCGCCGCGCTCGAGCGCGACTACGACGTCGCCCTGCGCGCCGTCGGGGTCGCCGACAGCCGGCGCACGCTCCTGGACGAGGGCGGCGTCGATCTCTCCCGCTGGCGCGAGCTCCTCGCGGCCGCGCCCGAGACCGGTCCGTTCGGG
>DASWDS010000455.1:0-6801 GCA_036395165.1 Anaeromyxobacteraceae bacterium
CCTCGATCGCGTTCCGCACCAGGTTCGTGAGCACGCGCCGCATGAGCGTCCGGTCGAGCGCGACCGGGCAGCTCCCCGCCTGGTGGACGACGAGGTCCGCCTCCTCGGCGAGCTGCGGGCTCGTCCGCACGAACTCCTCGACGAAGTCGCCGAGCTCCGCCGGCGCGGGCTTCACCTCGGGCAGCTTCGCGAACCCGGAGAACTCCTCGACGAGCCGCTGCAGCGTCCCCACCTCCTCCCGCACGATCTCGCCTGCGTCCGCGAGGAGCTTCGAGAAGGCCGCGTCCTTCACCGGCGCGGCGGCGTAGCGCGCCTCGAGCTGCTGGAAGGCGAGCTGGATGGGCGTGAGCGGGTTCTTGATCTCGTGCGCGAGGCGGCGCGCCACGTCCTGCCACCCCGAGATCTTCTCGAGGTAGACGATGCGATCGCGGCTCTCCCGCACCTCGCGCACCATGCTGTTGAAGGCGCGCGCCAGCCCGGCCACCTCGTCGCGCGCGCTGCCCGCGTCGACCTGCACCGACAGGTTGCCGCGCGCGAGCTCGCGGACCGCGCGCACCAGGTCGGAGAGGCGGCGCGTCGTGCGGCGGGCGAGGAGGACCCCGACGATCCCGGCGCCGAGCGCCCAGGCGCCGAGCAGCGCCGCGAAGGCGCGCACGTAGCTGCGCTGGATGTCGGCCCGGAGCGCCTCCGCGCTGTGGTAGACCTCCGCGAGCTCGCGGGCCTCGGACAGCTCGGCGAAGAAGCGCGCCTCGACCGCGAAGGTGCACTCGAGCGCGGCGCCCTCCGGCAGGCCGCGGCGCGCCGCGTCGGGGATCTCGACGCGCGCCGGCGCCGGCCGCCACTCGCCCTCGGGGTTCGGCCGCGTCGCCTCCGCCTCGGCGATGGCCGCGCCGGTCGCGTCCACCACCGCGGCGTGCCTGAGGCGCGGCGTGCGCTCGACCGCGGCCGCGAGGAAGCCGGGCAGGCGCGCCGGATCCGACGGGAGCTGCCGGAGCACGGTCCGCGCCTGCTCGGCGTAGAGCTGCTTCCGCGCCTGGAAGAGGTCGCGGTAGAGCGCCGGGGTCGCCTCGAGCCGGTCGACGACGCGCGGGTTCAGCGCCATCGCCAGGTTCTCCTCGGTGAGCGTGCGCGCGAGCCAGAGCGCGGCGCCGAGGGGCACCACCGCCGCCAGCACCAGCGCGCCGGCGATCTTGAGCTCGAAGAGCGAGGGCCTGAGCCTCGGTAGCCTCACCGCTGGGCCACCTCGCGCGCGGTGAACGCCGGGGAGCGGAAGACGTGGACGTCGGCGCCCGGGTCGGCGTTCCGGAGCAGATAGCTCGCCATCGCGCCGAGCACGCTGCGCGACGGGGTCCCGGCGCGCCCGCCGGCGGCCGGGTTGGCGATGAACTCGCGGGTGCGCTCGAGCAGCTCCTGCGAGACGGGGTTCAACTCGACGCGCGTCTGCACCACCCAGCTCGCCGCGCCCAGCTCCGACACGGGCCCGAGGTCGACCGCGCGCGCCTCGGAGAGGAACGCCCGCAGCTCGTCGTATCGGCGGAAGGTCCGCGACCGGCCGCGAGGTGACGCCTGGTCCTTCACGGTGACCCCGTAGGTCTCCTCCCAGACGTCGTAGAGGACGTCCACCTCGCGCCCGAAGAGCGCCACCGGGTCTTGGCCGCGCTCCGGCAGCAGCGCCACGTGGACGGTGACGACGTTCGTGAGCCCGTTCGAGAGCTGCTTCTGGAAATCGGGCGGGTAGGCGGGCGCGAGATCGAGCGTGGCGACGAGCCGGCCGGAGCGCGCCTCGAGCGACGACGGGAGCGCCCGCGGCGCCTCGTGGGCGCGGGCGAGCGCGGCGGCCGCGAGGAGGGCGAGGGCGAGGAACCCGAGGTGGCGGCGCGCGGTGGCCATCACAGGACGTTGTCGAGGGCGTAGCCCATCGAGACGTTGAAGCTCCCCACCGGCGTGTCGAGCCGGAGCGCGACGTCGCCGGAGAAGGGGATGCGCGACGCGCGGGTGCGGCCGGCGTTGGGCCGGGCCGAGCTGTAGAGCCAGCGCGCGCCGAGGGCGAGGTAGCCCCGGTGGAAGAAGCCCCCCGCCGACCAGAGCGGGATGCCGTACTCGGCGCCGAGCATGGCCAGGTCGCCGTCGTAGCGGGAGTCCGTCGAGAAGTTGAGCTCGAGGGCGCGCCCGAGCGCCGGCCCCGCCGAGAAGTAGGCGAAGTCGGCCGCGTAGAACCGGTCGAAGAAGGGCGCGTCGCCCTGCACGGCGCCGGCCGCGCCGAGAAGCCTCAGCGCATGGCCGAACGGGAGCGCGTGATCGCTCTCGAGCTGCAGGAGGTACCGGCTGTACTCGTAATCGCCACCGAGCGCCTGCGAGCCGAGGACGATGTTCACCGCGAGGCGGGTGCCGTCCGTCGGGAAGAAGAGGTCGTTGCGCGTGTCCCGGTCGTAGGTGGCGGTGAGCGCGGAGAGCAGCGAGCGCCCGGGGTGGACGTTCGGGCCGGCCGTGCCGGGGTCGCGCCCGTCGCCCGCGATCGCCTGCGCGCCGACGCGCTCGAGCCGGTACCCCGCGAGCAGCCGCTCGAAGGGGCCCGGCCGGATCCCGACCGTCACCTCGCCGCCCACCCGGTCGTAACGCAGCCGCGGCGCGCCACCGTAGTGGCCGCGATAGAGGCTGCACTCCGGGTCCGAGCAGGTGAGCTCCTCGCCGCGCAGGCCGAGGACCGACAGGCCGAACACGAGCGGCAGCCGCGCGACGACGAGATCCGGATCGAAGAAGGCGCCGCGCAGCGCGAAGCGCGCGGGCGCGAGCGGCTGCTCCGCGGGCGCGCCGCCGTAGACGAACGCGCCCGAGAGCCCGAGCCCCAGCCCGAGGAAGTTCGTCTGCGACAGCCCGAGCCCGCCGTAGAAGGGCTGCGGGCCGGTGGACCCGAGCACGAGGTCGGAGACGAGGAGGGTGTTGCGCTCCTTGAAGGAGAAGACGAGCACGATGAGCCCGCGCTCGCTCCCCTTCTCGACGTGCGTCTCGACGCGCGAGAACCAACCCAGCTGGAGGAGCCGCAGCCGCGAGAGCAGGACCGCCGTGTCGTCGAGGAGCTCGCCCTCGGCGAGCGACAGGTGGCGGCGCACCTCGGACGGGCGGGTCCGCTCGAGGCCGTCGAGGCGGATGTGCTCGACCACGTAGCGGCGCGCAGGCACGGCCTCCTCCGCGGGCCGCTCGCCCTGCGCCCGAGCCGTCCCCGCGAGGAGCGCGATGGCCAGGGCGAGGCGGAGCGCGTGCATGGACAGGCCCGATTGTAGTGGGGACGTGCGAGCGAGGGGGGAGATTCACCGAACGCTCGGCCGGCCGCGGTCGCGGTCGAGGTCGAGGTCGGGGTCGCGGTCGAGGGTCGAGGGTCGGGGTCGGGGTCGGGGTCGGGGGTCTCGTCCCCCCTCCCCCCGCAAGGCGGGGGGAGGGCCGGGGAGAGGGGCAGGCACACCTCTTCACGTCAAGGCAACTTCACCGCCGCCCATATCGTCTCCAGCACGGATTCAGGCTCGAGCAGGATCTGCAGGTTCGTGAACCTCAGCACGGTCGTGGTGGGGTCGGCTCGCGCCTACCCCTCGTTCGCCTTCCGCAAGAGCTCCCAGTACGCCTGGTGCACCGTGAGGTCGAGCGGATCCTCGGTGAGCGCTGCCTCGTACTCCGCGAGCGCGGCGGCCGCGTTGCCGAGCTTCGTCGCGACCTGGGCGCGTGCGAGGTGCCGCTTCGCCTCCTCGACGTTCCTCGGGCGCTCCGCGAGGAAGGCGCGGCGGCGCGCTTCGATCACGGCGGAGGTCGTCCCCGCGGTCACGCAGTGCGCGACGCCACGGAAGTTGCCGTGCCGCGCGTCATACATGAGGCGCTCGGCGGGCGTGCCGAGCAGCGACGCGGCCGCGTCGACCCGGGCGAGCAGGATCGGGACGCGCGAGGTCTGCTGGTCCGGCGGCAGTCGCGCCCGGGCCGCCTCGATCGCTGCGCGCACGGCCCGTGCCCGCTCGCGGATTTCCGGGAAGCCGGCGTCGGCGCTCGCGCCGAGGAGCTCGTAGGGTCCGGCGGCGGCGCGCAGGTCGAGCTCCTCGAGCGTCTCGGGGGCCGCGGCCGGCGCGGCGGGGACCTCGCGCGGGCTCGCGAGCCGCGCGGCGAGCCGGTCGAGCGCCGCGCGCTCCGCGGCGCCGAGCGCGCCGAGCTGGACCGCGAAGCCGGGGGACATCTTCCACCCCGCCGCGTCGGAGGGAGACACGTGGCGCACGACCTCGCCCGCCACCTCGACCGACCGCCCCCGCTCCCCGGGCAGCATCACGCGCACCTGGGAGCGGAGCGGAGGCAGCTCGTGTTGGTCGCACAGGAAGAGGCCCCCGCGGGTCACCTCCGCCGCCCGCAGGCGCCGCGGCTTCCCGTCGGGGCCGCGCACCTCCAGCTCGGGGTCCGGATCGCGACGCAGCGCGAGCTCAGACGAGCGAGGCGGGGCGGGCTTCGCCGGCGCGAGCTCGCGGCGCGCCTGCTCCAGCGCGGCCGCGACCTCCGCCATGTCCTGGAAGCGGTCCTCGGGCCTCTTCGCGAGCGCCTTCAGGATGATCCGCTCCATCGCGGGCGGGACCGACGGGTCGATCTGGCGCGGCGGCACCGGCGCGTCGCGCACGTGCGCGATGAGGATCTGCGGGATGGCCGGCCCGGTGAAAGGCAGGCGCCCGGTCGCGACCTCGTAGGCCATCACCCCGAGCGCATAGACGTCGGTGCGGCGGTCGACGAGGCCATTGCTGCACTGCTCGGGAGCCATGTACTCGGGGGTTCCGACGATCATGCCGGCGGCGGTGCGCGCACCCGACTGGCGGTCGACGAGCTTCGCGATGCCGAAGTCGACGAGCTTCACGAAGTGCTCGTCCCCGTGCCGCTTCAGCACGAAGACGTTGTCGGGCTTGAGGTCGCGGTGCACGACGCCGCGGCCGTGCGCCGCGCGCAGCGCGTCCGCGAGCTGGTGGAGGACGTCGATCGCGACGCTGGTCGGGACGCGGCCGGCCCGGAGGAGCGCCGACATCGGCTCGCCCTCCAGGTACTCCATCACGATGTAGTAGCGGGCGGGCGGGAGCAGCGCGAGATCGTAGATGCCGACGATGTTCTCGTGCCCGATGAGGTTCACGGCACGTGCTTCGTCGTAGAACCGGCCGACCAGCTCCGGGCTCGCGCACATCGACTCGTGCAGGAACTTGATGGCTACCTTGCTGCCGATGACGGGGTGCTCCGCGAGGTACACCGTCCCCATGCCGCCGCGCCCGAGCCGCCTCTGGATGCGGAAGCTCCCCACCATCGAGCCGACGAGGGGATCGGCGGCAGGAGAGGGAGGGGAGGGATGAGCCGCCAGGTCGAGCGTGGGGTCGCGCTTCCCGCGCGAGCAGGCAGCGCGCTCGTGCGGCCCCCCACACAGGGGGCAGGGCGGTCCCTCGCCGGACTCGGTCGCGTCCACGTGGTCCCCCCTGCGTACGAATTTCGGAGCTTAGCAGAAACCGCCCGCGCAATCCCGACCGGGGGGCGCGGAGAGCGGGAGCGCGAGCAGATCGAGCGTGGTTTCAGGCTCGCCGTCTGCTACACACGGCCCCCTTTCTACTTCTTGACGCTGCGCGAGGCGGCTGCTTCAAGGTGATGAGCCATGGCCGAATTCAAGAACATGACGGTCCAAGCCCTGCGCGATCTCGCGCGGAAGGCCCTCGGCCGTGGACATTCCAAGCTCAAGACGAAGACCGAGCTGATCCAGGCGCTGCAGGCCGCCGAGCGCAAGGTCTCGGGAGCCGCCGAGAGGGCCGCGACGAAGATGAAGGAGGCGACCGGGCGGGCCGCGCGCGCCACCGAGAAGGTCGTCGAGAGGGTGCGAGCGAAGGGGCGCGAGGCGGCGAAGACGCGTGAGGCGGCGAAGGCGAAGACGCGCGAAGCGGCGAAGGCGAAGACGAGCGAGGAGAAGGAGCGGCGCCCCGCGCGTGCGCCCTCGAAGGCGGGCCAGGCGGCCCGCGACGCCGCGCGCGCCGTGCGAGACGTGGCCGGCGCCGCGAAGGCGGGCGCCCGCCGCATGCGCGCCGCGATGCGCTCGGAGCCGGAGCCGGATCCGGAGGGCTACATGGTCGCGCGGGTCGCGGGAGAGGACGCGGTGCGCGTCGCGCCCCACCCCATGACCGAGAGCGCGATGGAAGCGGCGCGCGGCCAGGGCGCGCGCATGGAGAACGAGGCGCGCGAGATCCCGCCCGAGCCCGCGCCCGGCCCGAACGCCTACGACGAGCAGCTCGGCGAGCTGCCGTGGAGCTACGCCGACGACGCCCTCATGGCGCTGCCGCGCGACCCCAAGACGCTCTTCCTCTACTGGGACCACTCGCACGACACGGTCCGGCACGCGTGGGAGGGGCTCGACGATGGGCGCCCGCAGCTCTGGGTGTTCGCGCGGGAGCCCGACGGGCGCTGGACGCGCATCCGCGCCGTCGACATCGCGCTCGAGTCGCGCAGCTACTACATCCACGACCTCGAGCCGGGGCGCGTCTACCGGGCCGAGATCCACGTCGTGGATCGGCAGGGGCGCGACAAGCTCCTCGCCAAGGCGTCGAACGAGATGATGCTGCCGCCGGTGGGGCCGTCCCCCGTCATCGACGACCGGTTCATGCGCATCCTCTGGAGCGAGCCGCTCCAGCGCCTCCTCCGCGAGGCGCACCCCGGCGGCCCGTTCCCGGACGACGTGCGCGCGCAGCTCGCGCGCCTCTCCGATTGGTCGCGCTTCGCCGGCCGCGTCTGGGGCGGCAGCGCCGGCGGGATGGGCGGGCG
>DASWDS010000456.1:0-2209 GCA_036395165.1 Anaeromyxobacteraceae bacterium
GGTCGGGGTCGGGGTCGAGGTCGAGGTCGGGGTCGGTTGTCGCGGCCGGTTGTCGCCCAGGGGGTGTCGTCCCCCTCGCCCCGCGCAGCGGGGAGAGGGCCGGGGAGAGGGGCAGGTCGCGGTCGAGGTCGGCACATCCCGAAAATGACGAAAGGGCCGGAGCCTTCAGGCCCCGGCCCCTTCCTCATTCACCGAGCGGCTCTCTAGAACTTCACGTCGTCGATGCTCGCCGGCGCGGCGTCCGGCATCGCGGGCGCGTCCGGCTCGGGCGTCGTGCTCGACTTGTCCGCGTCGGCGGGAGGGACGTCGCTCTCTGCGGCGCCGGCGGCGTCGATGGCGGTGTCGGGCAGGCAAGCGGTGACGGTGCCGGCGGGCCAGGTGGCCGGCGTCACGTTCACGCACGGCCTCGCGCCGACGGCGGGCGTCTTCGTGCACGCGAAGAGGCGGTGGTATCCCTCGAGCTCGTCCTTGTCGAAGCAGGAGACGCCGAGGAAGAAGTCGGGCACGAACGGGATCGTCGCCGAAGGACCGTAGCTCGCCACGTCACCTGGCGTGATGACGTCCTTCACGAGCACGGCGGCGCGGCCACCCAGGCCGGGCACCCAGCGGGCGCGTGCGAGCAGCAGCTCGGGGCCGGCGTCGGCCGGGACGGGGACGAGCGTCGGGTTCGGGGCGAGGTACTCGTCCACGCTCGCGAGGCGGACGCGCGTCTCGCCGCTGGGCGTCTTGTGGCCGACGAAGGCGGCATCGAGCGGGGTCGCGCCCGCGACCGTCGTGTCGGGGACGAACCCCTTCAGCACGTACGCGAGCGACTTCGCCTGCCCGACGTGCGCGAAGGAGGCGAGGATCTGGCCCGCGCCCTCGAAGCCGTCCACCGGCGCGCCGCTCAGGTTGAGCGCGGAGAGCTTGGTCAGGTCGATGGCGAGGACGCCGCGGCCCCGGTGCGGCAGGTCGCCCCTCTTGAGCTTCCCGGCCATCACGACGACGTACTTCGAGTCGTCCCCACCGATGCTCTTGCCCTCGAGCTTGAACTTGAAGGTGTCGGCGTCGGCATCCTTCTTGACCGTCAGCAGGAAGGTGGCGACCGGCGACGCGGCCGGGGCGTCCACCGGGCCGTACACGCGCGTGCCGGTCGTCTCGCTCGCGGGCTTCGTCCGTGCGAGCGCCTCGACCGGCTCCACCACCGCGCGCACGTACAGGTTGATGCCCTTCACGCCCTCGCGGATCCTGCAGAGCTGCTGCCATGGCTGGCACGTCGTGGCGGTCGCCGCGGTCAGCGCGTTCGCGGTGTTCCCGGGCGGCGCGTCGGCGCGCAGCGCGAGGCCATCGCTCGCGCCGCCGGAGGTCTCGAGCGCGAGGCCCGCGACGTCGGGGGTGGCCGCCGCGTAGTCGCCGGTGCTGTCGTTGCCGCCACAGGCGGTGAGGGCGAGGACCAGCGCGCCCACTCCCAGTCTCTTCGTCATGTCGTGTCTCCTCGGTGTCTGTTCGAGCCTTCGCCCGCTCGAACACCCGGCCGCCGTTCCGGTTGCGGTGGCCGGGGTGGGTGCGCCACGCACAGCGCCGCCACGCGCGCTACTCCCGCGGCAGCTCCACCGTGAAGGCGGCGCCCTCGCCGGGCGCGCTCGTGACGCGCACGTCCCCTCCGTGCGCGATCGTGATCTGCCGCACGATGAAGAGGCCCAGCCCGAGCCCGCCGGCGCCTCGTTCGCCGCCGGCCCGCTCGAAGCGCTCGAAGATCGCATCGTGGCTCTCCCGCGCGATCCCGGGGCCGCGATCCTGGACCGTGAGGACGGCGCGGTCCGGCGTCGCCTCGACGCGCACCGTGAGCGGCTTGCCCGGAGCATACTTGAGCGCGTTCGAGACGAGGTTCGTCACCACCTGGTCGAGCCGATCGGGATCCCACCGCCCGGTGACGCCGGGCGCGACGGCGAGCTCGAGCGCCGTCTCGGTCCGCTCCAGCTCGGGGCCGAAGCGATCGAGCACCGCGGCGACGATCTCGGAGAAGCTTGGTCCCCGACGGTGGCGATGCCGCGGTCGGCGCGCGCGACGAGTGCGGTGTTGCGGCTCGCGCCCGCGGCTTCATTCAATGGGCCCGGGACCGGCCGTGACCGGCGCCACTTGCTCCCATGTGCAGGCGCGCGGGTCCTTGTCCGGTCGGTAGCGCAGCAGCCGCGTGCCATGCCGGAACCGGCCGCCGCTCGCGTGGTGG
>DASWDS010000457.1:0-9553 GCA_036395165.1 Anaeromyxobacteraceae bacterium
CGAGCGCGACGCCGCCGCCCGCGAGCAGCGCGGCGCTCACCTCGACCGGGGTCGCCGCGCCCGCGCGCCGCCAGGTCGCGCGCACGGCGCGCACGACCTTCTCTCGCTCGACGCGCGCGAGGAGCACGGCGGCGCCCGGATCGCCTGCGACCTGGGGCAGGGGCCGCCCGAGCGCGTCGGCGGCGGCGATCCCGAGGAGCGCCTCCGCGGCGTGGTTGAAGCCGGTCACGCGCCCGTCGCGGCCGACGCCCAGGATCGCGTCCGCCGCCTCGCGCGTGACGTGCGCGAGGAGCTGCTCCTGCGCCGCCAGCCGGGCGCGCAGGAGGTGCAGCGCCGAGAGGTCCTCGAAGGCGCAGGAGCGCCCGATGAGCGTGCCCGCCTCGTCGCGCAGCGCGACGGCCGACAGCGCGACCGGCACCAGGCGGCCGTCCTTCGCCCGGCGCACCGTCTCGGTCCGCGGGAAGCGCCCGTCGCGGGCGACGCGCTCCGCGACGGCGCGCTCCTCGGCCACGCGATCCTCCGGGACGAGGAGGTCGACGCGGCGCCCGAGCGCCTCGTCGAGCGCCCAGCCGAAGACCTCGGCCGCGGCGGGGCCCCACGAGACGATCCGCTCCTGCGCGTCCACCACCACGAGCGCGGCGCCGCTCGCGGCGGCTGCCTCGGCGGCGAGGGTCTGGCCGCCCGCGCCGAGGTCGGAGGCGAAGCCGAGGCCCGACAGCTTGACGAAGGTCTCCGCGACCCACCGCAGCTCGCCGGCGGCGTCCGCGACCGGCACCGCGCGGACGCGGTACGCCTCGACGGGCGCCCCGGGCGCCCCCCGCTCGCGCACGCCCTCCTGCGCTTCGCCGGTGCGGAACACGAGCAGGGGGAGGCAGTCCGGACAGCGCTGGCTCGTCTTCCACAGCGACGCGAAGCAGTGGTGGCCGCCGCAGGAGAGCTCCTCGGCCATCCCGACGATGAGGCGGTTCGCCCACTCGACGCGCATCTCGCGATCGACGAGCGTCATGCCGATGCCGAGGGCGGAGAGCGCGTCGCCGAGCGGCTCGAGCTCCGCCGGGCGGGTGATGCGAAGGGTGGGCTCGGGCATGAGCGGCCCGACTGTAGCTCCGCTTTGCCTTCGATTCCAGGTGGTTGGCGTGCGCAACCCATCGTCAACCCCGTGCCAGTCCTGGGTTGACGACTGCGCCCGCGCTGGTAGGCTGCCGACTCGCGTTTCGGCGTTTCTCGTGCTCGGCAACCGTCTCGGACGCGGGTCGGAGAGATTTCCGGGCTTGCTACGCTTCGCTTTCGCAAGCCCTCAACCTGGGGGAGCGGGCCGCTCCCCCAGCCGCAATCGCGCGGAAGAGTGCAGGACGAGTCTGATGCCGCTCATCGAGACCGAGCCGGGGGTGAGCCTCCACTTCGAGGAGGCCGGCGCGGGCCCTCCGGTGGTGCTCGTGCATGGCTGGTCGATGTCGAGCCGCGCCTTCGCGTGGCAGGTGGAGGCGCTCGCCCGGTCGCGCCGCGTCGTCGCTTACGATCTCAGGGGCCACGGCAGGTCGCCCGAGCCCGCGGCGACCGGGCGCCAGCGCATGGAGGACCACGCGCGCGACCTCGCGGCCCTCCTCGCCCGCCTCGACCTGTCCTCGGCGGCCCTCGTCGGCTGGTCGATGGGGGCGCAGGTCGCGCTCGCCGCGCTGCCCGCGGTCGCGGCGCGGCTGGCGGCGCTCGTCCTCGTGGCGATGACGCCCCGGTTCACGGCGGCCGGAGACTGGCCGCACGGGCTCCCCGAGACGAGCGTGCGCGCCCTCGCGGCCCGGGTCGAGCACGCGCCCGCGAAGGCGCTGCGCCGCTTCTTCGACGCCATGTTCGTGCCCGGCGAGGTGGACGGCGCGCAGCGCGCCGAGATCGACGCGCGCGTGCTTGCCGGCGCCCCGCCCCTCGGCGCCGCCGCCGCGCTGGCCGGGCTCGACGCCCTCGTCGCGGACGACGAGCGCCCGCGCCTCGGCGACGTGCGCGTCCCCGTGCTCCTCGTGCACGGAGAGCGCGATCCCATCTGCCTCCCCGAGGCCTCCGCGTTCGCGCAGTCCCGGATCCCCGGCGCCCGCCGCGCGGTGCTGCCCGGCGTCGGCCACGCACCGCACCTCTCCCGCCCGGCGCTCGTGAACGACCTCCTCGCCCGGTTCCTCGCGGAGCATCCGTGAAGAACGCCGTCGACAAGCGCAAGGTGCGCCGGGCGTTCAGCCGGGGCGCCGCCGAGTACGACGCGCACGCGCTGGTGCAGCGTCGCGCCGTGGACCGGCTCCTCGTGCTCACCCTCCCCCGCGCAGGCACCCCCGGGCACGTCCTCGACGTCGGCGCCGGGACGGGCACGCTCCTCGAGCGCCTCGCGGCCGCGTTCCCGGGCGCCGCGATCTCGGGGGTCGACCTCGCCCCCGGGATGGCGCGCGCGGCGCGCGATCGGGCCTCCCGCGCGCTCCTGTCGGTCGGCGACGCCGAGGCGCTGCCGTTCCGGTCCGGCTGCTTCGACCTCGTCCTCTCCACCTCCACTCTGCAGTGGCTGCCGCACCTCGAGCCCGCCCTGGCGGAGGCGCACCGGGTCGTGGCGCCGGGCGGCACGGTCGCGGTGGCGCTCTTCGGCGGCGCGACCCTGCACGAGCTGCGCGGCGCCTGGCGCGAGGCGCTCCCGGCCGGCGCGGCCGATCGGACCCACCGCTTTCGCACCGAGCGCGAGGTGGGCGCGGCGCTGGTCGAGGCTGGGCTCGCGGTGGAGGTCCTCGCGACCGAGCGCGTCGTCGAGCGGCACGCCCATCCCGTCGCGCTGCTGAAGGCGCTGAAGCGCATCGGCGCGGGCAACGCCTCGCCGGACCGGGGCGGCGCGCCGGGCCTCGGCGCGCGCGGCGCGCTCGCCCGGATGAGCGCGATCTACGAGGCGCGTCACGGCGGCGCCGACGGCGTGCTCGCCACGTGGGAGATCGTCTACGCCGTGGCGCGGCGGCCGGGCGTAGGGACGCCGGATGAGGCCAAGCCGCCCCCATCTTCGGCCAGCACTTCAACCTGACGCTCAACGCCGACTTCTCGGTGCAGAGCTACAACGCCGCGGTGGACCAGCCCTCCAGCTCGCGCTTCGGCGACCTGTACCTCGGCTTCAGCTGGTACTGATCACTCCTCGAGGGCGACGAGGAAGAACTTGTTCGTGGAGCGGTCGGCGATGCGCAGCTTCGGCTTCGGCCCGACCGCCTGGCGCAGCGCGCCGTAGCGGGCGCGCTCGACGATGACCCACTTCCGCCCGGGCCGCTCGGCGAGGTCCTTCATCCTGGCGTTGTCCTGGACCTGCCGCACGAGGTCGCGCGAGTAGAAGGTCTCGCCCCGCCAGTTCATGTAGTACGCGATGACCGGCTCGTCCGGCGAGCCGCGCTCCGCGAGGTACGTCCAGAAGAGGTCGCGCTGGCTCCAGTGCGGCGTGAGCTCGCGCCAGTGATACCAGGAGACATAGAGCGCGAACGCGGTCGCGATCGCGACGAGCGACGCCGCCATCGCGCGCCGCGCGCGCCACAGCCAGGCCGCGAGCAGCCCGACGCCGCCCGCCGCGAAGAGCGCCGAGAAGACCGGCCGCGCGCCGAGCGAGAGCGTGAAGGGCCCGAGGCGGTGCCCCCGGTGCAGCTCGGCCAGCTCCTTCTCCGGGTAGGGCCGGTCGTAGTTGAAGACGAAGAGGTCGGGGAGCGCCTTCGGCTCCATCCACAGGCTCTGCGCCACCACCGCGTAGGCGGCGAGGCCCAGCACGAGCGCGCCGAGGTGCGCCTCGAGCCCCTCGTCGAGGAGGCGGTCCAGGAACGCCGCGCACAGGATGGCGAGCGCCGGCACGGCCGGGAAGACGTAGTGGTGGAACTTGGTCGCGGAGAAGCTCATCAGCACGTAGGTCACGACCGCCCACAGCCCGGCGAAGAGCACGAGGTCGTCGCGGCGCGTCCGCTGCCCGAGCTTCACGCGCGCGAGCTCCGCGAGCGCGCCCGGCAGCGCGGCCACCCAGGGGAACGTCCCGAACCCGAGCTCGCGGATGAAGTAGTCGAAGGTGCCGCCCGGGGTGGTCGTGTAGACGCCCTCCCCGAGCCGCTTCACGTGGTCGTGGATCCAGAAGCGGTAGGCGAAGGTCTTCGACTCGTCGTCCACGCCGCGGAAGAGCGACATCACGACGTACCAGGGCGCCGCGATGGCGAGGAAGAGGGCCGGACCGAGGGGGAGCGGCACGCCGCGGAGCCGCTCGACCAGGCGCAGCCGCGCGAGGAGCCGCCATTCGCCGGTCACGGCGAACCAGGCCAGGAAGGCGGCGCCCACGAGCGCGAAGCCGAGGAGCCCCTTCGCGAGCGTGGCGAAGGCGAGGAAGGCGTACCCGGAGTAGGCCCACGCGCTGCGGTGGGCGCGCTCGTCCCAGAGCGCGATCGCGAAGCACATCGCGCCCGAGGTCATGAGCGCGACGAAGGGCATGTCGGTCGTCGCCTGCCGCGCCATGAGGAAGTAGAACGGCATGGTCGCGAGCGCCGCGGCGGCGAGGTAGCCGGCGCGCCGCGACACGAGCCGCCTCACCGCCACGAACACGAGCACGCACGCCACCACCGCGACGAGCGCGACCGGCAGGCGCACCGCCCACTCGGTCGCGACCGAGATCCCGCTCGGCGTGGGCGGCCCGGTGAAGGCGCCGGCCGGCAGCGCCCGGTCGTGGACGCCCGCGACGTTCATCGCGAGCGCCGTCATCCACATGAGGAGCACCGGCTTCGAGAAGAACCAGGCGCTCTCCCAGTACGGGTGGACGTAGTCGCCCCGGACGATCATCTCCCGGGCCACCTCTCCGTAGTGCGGCTCCCAGGGGTCCCAGAAGCCGACCGCGCCGAGCCACGGCACGAAGACGAGGGCGGCGAACCCCGCCACGACGGCGGCGCCGCGGCGCTCCTCGGGGAGGGCGCGCCAGCGCGAGAGCAGGGCGGCGAGCGGGCCCTCGCCGGATGCGTGCCGGGACGACATGCCGCGCGAGATTAGCAGGCGCCAGCGCCCGCGGCCCCGGGTTCCTTGGCGTCCCCTCCGGGGCGCGCTACAGTCCGCGGGTGGTCGATCCAGCTCGCGCCGCGCAGCCGGACTTCAAGCCCCACCTGTTCGGCAAGTTCTTCCTCCTCCAGCGGCTCGCCGTCGGCGGGATGGCCGAGATCTACCGGGCGAAGGTCGTGGGCGCCGCCGGCTTCGAGAAGGAGCTGGCGCTGAAGCGGATCCTGCCGGCGCGCTCGCAGGACCAGGGCTTCATCAAGATGCTGGTGAACGAGGCGAAGCTGACCGCCCAGCTCACCCACTCCAACATCGCGCAGATCTACGAGTGCGGCGTCACCGACGGCACGTACTTCATCGCGATGGAGCTCGTCTACGGCGTCTCCATGAAGGAGATGATGGCGACCTTCTCGCGCGCCGGCGCGACGCTCTCGCCCGAGCAGGCCATCTTCATCGTGCTGCAGCTCCTGCACGGCCTCGACTACGCGCACCGCAAGGTGGACGGCGAGGGCGCGCCGCTGCGCATCGTCCACTGCGACGTCTCGCCCGACAACGCGCTCGTCTCGTGGGAGGGCGAGGTCAAGCTGCTCGACTTCGGCATCGCGCGCGCCGCCACCGGCCTCTCCAACTACAAGGAGGGCATGCTGATGGGGAAGCTCGGGTACGTCGCCCCCGAGCAGGCCTCGATCGAGAAGACGTGGGACCACCGCGTCGACCTCTTCGCGGCCGGCATCATCCTGTACGAGCTCCTCACGAAGCAGAAGCCCTTCCCCAAGGCCACCGACGTCGACTCGCTCGTCGCCTCGCGCAAGGCGAAGGTGGCGCCGCCCTCGGTCATCGACGAGCGCATCCCGACCGAGCTCGACGCGATCCTGGCCCGGGCGCTCGCCTACGATCCGGAGAAGCGCTACCCGAGCTCGCGCGCCTTCGGCGATGCCCTCGTCGACGTGCTCTTCCCGACCCCCCACAGCGCCGTGCAGGAGCTGCTCGGGCACCAGATGCAGCAGGTGTTCGCCGAGCGCATCCTGAAGCAGCGCGGCGCCCGCTCCCACGACGCGCTCGTGGTGAAGGTGCTGCAGAACGTGCTCGAGAAGCAGGCGGTCGCGGCCACGGCGCCGCCGGTCGAGGCGGCGCTGCCGCGCGAGATCGCGCCCGTCGCCGCGCTCGACGTGGAGGTCGACCTGTGGCACACGCCGAGCGCGCGCGGCCTCCCGCGGCCGCGGCCGGTGCAGGTGCGGCGCGGGCTCGCTCCCTGGAAGGCCGCCGCGCTCGCGCTCGTCCTGGCCGGCCTCGCGGCGGGCGGGACCTGGGCCGCCGAGCTGTGGCTGCGCCCGGGCGTGCTCGTCGTGACGTCCGACCCGGCCGGCGCGCAGGTGACGGTGGACGGCCGCGCCGTGCCGGTCCCCACGCCGGCCGTCGTGGAGGACGTCGACGTGTCTCGCCCGCTCTCCGTCGCGGTGTCGGCGAGGGACCGCAAGAGCGTCATCCTCTCCGTGCAGCCGCAGCTCGGCAAGCTCGTCCGCCGCGTCCACGCCGAGCTCCCGGCGGCGCTCGGCGCCGTCGTCGTCGAGAGCTCTCCGCCCGGCGCCGCGGTGCAGATCGACGAGCGCGCCGCCGGCGTGACGCCGCTCACGATCCAGAACGTGCGGCTCGACGAGCGCCACCGGGTCGACCTGTCGCTGCCCGGACACGAGCTGGACCAGTTCGTGTTCCTGCCGGAGAAGGACGGGCAGCGCTTCCTCCGGACCCTCGCTCCCGCCGCCGTGCGGCGGGGACCGCGCTCGCGCGACAGGGAGTAGGCCCCGTGTCCGCGCGCCCCACCTCGACGCTCCGCCTCACGTACGACGACGAGCGCGGGCGCCGGCACGCGGTCGCGCTGGCTGCGGAGCTGACCGTCGGGCGCGCGGTCGAGAACGCGCTGCGGCTCAGGGCGCGCAACGTCTCGCGCCGGCACGCCCTCTTCACGGCCGAGGGCGCCGCCGCGTTCGTCGAGGACCTCGGGAGCCGGAACGGCACCTTCCTGAACGGCGGGCGGCTCAGCGGGCGCCGCCGCGTGCGCAGCGGCGACGTGGTGCGCGTGGGCGACGACGTGCTCCACGTCGTCGGGGCCGCCTCGGAGGAGACGCTCGACCTCGGAGCGGGCGAGACCACGCCGCTGCCGCCGCCCCTCCCGCGCCGGACGCCGCCGCCGCCGCCGGCGCCCGACCGCGACGAGCGGGCGCTCGCGCTCGCGGCGGCCTCGCCGCGCCCTGGCCGCCTCAAGGCGGCGCTCGCCGCCGCGCTGCGCGCGCTCTCCGGGAAGGACCCGGGCTGACGGCGCGTGCCGTCAGCGTCCCTTGACGGCGCGTGCCGTCAGCGCCCCCTGAACGACGGCGCGCGCTTCGCCAGGAAGGCGTCGCGCCCCTCGCGTACGTCGTCGCTCTCGAAGGCGCGCCGCCGGAGGGCCGCGATCTCCTCGCGCTCCGCGTCCGTGAAGCCGCGCTCCGCCGCGGCGTCGAGGAGCCGCAGGATCCGCTTCATCCCTTGCACGGCCAGCGGCGCGTTGCCCGCGATCTCGGCCGCCAGGGCGAGCGCCGCCGCCTCCGCCTCGTCGGTGGGGACGACGCGATCGACGAGCCCGATGGCGAGCGCCTCGTCGGCCTCGACGGGCCGTCCCGTGAAGAACATCTCGCGCGCGCGCGACGGGCCGACGAGATGCACGATCCGGCGCAGCCCCGGCGGCGCGTACACCACGCCGAGCTTCGCGGGCGGCATCCCCAGCGCGACGCCCGGCCGCGCGACGCGCAGGTCGCACGTCGTGGCGAGCTCGGCGCCGGCGCCGAAGGCGGAGCCGTTCAGGAAGGCGATGGTCGGGCAGGGGACCGCCTCTACCGCCTCCATCGCGCGCTCGACGGCCAGGTCGGGCCGGTCGCCCTCCTGCGGCCCGACCGGGATGGCCGAGATGTCGAAGCCGGAGCAGAAAGCCTTCTCTCCGGCCCCGCGGAAGACGAGGCAGCGCACGCCGTCGCGCGCCGCCGCGGCGCACGCCGCGCTGAGCTCGGCGAGGCTCGCGAAGTCGAGCGCGTTCCGCTTCTGGGGGTTCTGGAGGGTGAGGATCCGGACCGGGCCGCGGTCTTCCTGACGGAGCGCGCCCACCTGCTACTCGAGCACCACGAGGACGTCGCCCTCGTTCACCGCCTGCCCTTCCTGGCAGCGGATCTCCTTCACCTTGCCGGCGCGCTCCGCCTCGAGCGGCATCTCCATCTTCATCGACTCGAGGATGACGACGGGATCGCCCGGGCTCACGGCATCGCCCGGCTTCTTCTCGATCCGGACGACGGTGCCCGTGATGTGCGCCGCGAGGTTGGACATGCGCGAACGCTATCACAGCCCACAAGCACGAAGGGTCCGCACGAGGCGGACCCTTCAATCAGCACGGGGCGCTTGCTACCAGCCCCTTTGCCAGCGGGAAGCCGGCACGCTTACGATGCATATTGAGAACTTCCGCGACGGCGTCGTCAAGGGCCGGCGGGCGACCGCCTCATCAGGGAGCGCACGGCGGCCGAGCGGTCCGGCAGGGGTCGCCCGACGGCGGGAACCTACGGCCCCCCGGGAGTGCGCCGGTCCTCGCGCGGCCTCGTCGCGAGCAGGGTCCGGATGGTCGCCACGATGTCCTGATACTTAACAGGCTTCTGGAGGAAGAACTGCGCGCCGAGCCTCGCGGCCCGGGCGCGCTCCTCGGAGTTGCCGGAGGTGATGACGACGACCGGCGTCTGCGAGAGCGCCGGGTCGGAGCGGATCTTCTCGAGGAGCGCGAAGCCGCTCATGACAGGCATGTACACGTCAGTGATGACGAGGTCGATGCGCGGCCGCTCGTACAGCCGCGCCAGCGCCTCACTGCCTTCCGCCGCGAGCTCGACGATGAGCCCGCCCAGGCCCTCCTTGCTGGAGAGCCGCTTCAGGGCCGAGGTGTACATCGCAGCGACGAGCGAGTTGTCCTCGACGAGCAGCACGCGATACGGCTCCTCGGGGGTCGCGGCCGTCTCCGCCGCGCGCACCAGGTCGTCGAGCCGGCGCCTCGCCTCACGCGCGCCCGTCGGGACGACCACGGCCACCCCGGCCGGCTGGTTCGGGGCCTCGGCGCGCCGCCGCACCACCTCGACCTCGAGCTCCTGCGGCTCGAGCAAGCCGGGGAAGGAAAGCACGAGCGTCACCCGTTCACCCTCGGAGAAGGCGCGCTCGGTGCGCACGAAGAGGCCGTCCGCCGAAAGGTTCTCGGTGTAGTCGCAGACCGAACCCGGGTCGCCCGGGTACTCCACCGCCAGGACCAGCGGGAACCGCGTGCGTCCGCGCTTCTCCGTCCCTCCCACCATGCCTCCCTCGCTCCCCCGCCGGCGATGAGCCTCCGCCACGTGTCGCCACACGCAACCCCCACGCCAGCTTCGCGCGGTTCGGCCGCCTGCGCCAAGAAAAGAGGCCCTGGCGTGGATCCGAGCGGGGGCGCCACCGCGAGGGGGGCCTCGCCACGACCGCCGCGAGGCATGGGCCGGTCTCGGATCCT
>DASWDS010000458.1:0-3347 GCA_036395165.1 Anaeromyxobacteraceae bacterium
CCCCGATCGAGCGGTGCCGGACCACGCGTTCTGGGGCTGCGCCGTCGACCCGCTGGAGCTCGAGCGCATCGCGGGCGAGGACGGGCTGTCATTCGAGCGAGCCGCCTCCGATCGCGCGCTGCTCGACCGGATCGCGAGCGAGCTCGCGCAGGGCCGCATCGTCGGGTGGATGGACGGCCGCTGCGAGCTCGGCCCGCGCGCGCTCGGGAACCGCAGCATCCTCGCCGCGCCCGACCGGGCCGAGATGCGCGACCGGCTCAACCGCCGCGTCAAGTATCGCGAGGAGTTCCGCCCCTTCGCGCCCGCCGTCCCGGCGGAGGTGGCGAGCCGCTACTTCGACCTCCCCGCCGGCGGCGCGCGCCTGTGCCGCTTCATGTCGGGCGTCTTCCCGGTCCGGCCCGAGTGGCGCGAGCGGCTCGCCGCCGTCACGCACGTGGACGGCACCGCGCGCGTGCAGGCGGTCGACGCCGAGGTCTCACCCCGCTTCCACGCGCTCCTGCTCGCGTTCGGCGAGCGGACCGGCATCCCGGTCCTCCTCAACACGTCCTTCAACCTCGCCGGCGAGCCCATCGTGAACCGCGCGGTCGAAGGGTACTCGACGTTCCGGCGCTCGGGGATCGACCTCCTCGTGGCGGGCCGGTGCGTCGTCACGAAGGCGCGGGCGAGCGGGCTCGAGCTCGAGGAGGTGTTCGCATGATCGCGAGGCACGGCAAGCTCCGGAACGGTCTCGTCGTGATCGCGAGCATGGCGCCTTCGGCGGGCGACCTCGTACGCGGGCTGTGGCGCGACCCCGCCCACAAGCGATGGCTGGTGCCGCTCGTCGTCTTCCTCTGCCTCACCGCGGTCCTGCTGCTCCTCGCCGCGAGCGTCGAGGCGCTGGCGCCGTTCATCTACTCCATCTTCTGACTCGTGTTTCGCCGATCCCGTTGCGGCGTCCCGCCCGAACTGCCCGGGCTCCTCGCGTGTCCGGGCTGCCGCGGCGACCTGGTCGCGCGCGGAGCGGGCCTTGGCTGCGGCACGTGTGGACGCTCCTTCCGCGTGGCGAACGGCATCCCGGATCTGCGGCGCGAGCTCGACGGCCGAGCGGAGAGGATCCGCGACTTCTACTCGGCCGCGCCGTTCCCGGGATATCCGCCGCGGGACAGCTACCCTGCGCTCCGGGAGCGCGCGGCGCGGAGCGAATTCGCGCGGCTGCTCGATCGCGCGATCGCGCCCGACGCGACCGTGCTCGAGGTCGGATGCGGGACCGGCCAGATGAGCCTCTTCCTGGCCACGGGCGACCGCCTCGTCGTCGGAGCGGACCTCACGCGCGCGTCGCTCGAGCTCGCGGCGACCGCCGGCCGCCGCTTCGGGATCGAGCGCGCGCTCTTCGTCGAGACGGACCTGCGCAACCCGGGCCTGCGGGCGGGCGCGTTCGACGTCGTCTACTGCTCCGGGGTCCTTCACCACACGCCGGACCCGCGCGCGTCGTTCCTCTCGATCGCGCGGCTGGCGCGACCGGGCGGCGTCATCGTGGTCGGCGTCTACAACGCGTACGCTCGAATCCCTCACCGGCTCCGGAGGACGGTGGCGAGGCTCACCGGCCTGCGGTGGATCCCTCTCGATCCGGTGCTGCGCGATCGCGCGTCGCAGCCGGCCCGCCGCCTGGCGTGGGTGCGGGATCAGTACCGGCACCCCGAGGAGCACCGCCACACGCTCGCGGAGGTGCAGGGCTGGCTCTCGGCGAGCGGCGCCGACTACCTCAGGGCGTACCCGAGCACGGTCACGTCGGAGGCTGCCGTCGAGGATGGCGGCCTCTTCGTGCCGGCCGCCGACGACTGGGCTTTCGAGAACGTGCTGCATCAGCTGCGCTGGTCCTGGACGCTGGCGCGAGAAGGCGGGCTCTTCGTCGTCATCGGGCGAAGGCGCGAGGGTTGATCGCGCGTCGCCTCCTCCTCCACCGGCGGCCGCCCCTCCATCGCCGCGTCGAGGAGCCGGCGGAGGCGTGCGGCGTTCCGGACGAGGTTGAAGTTCCTGAGGACGTGGGCCCGACCCTGGACGGCGAGGCGGCGCGCGAGCGCGGGGTCGCGGAAGAGGCGCTCCAGCGCATCGGCGAGCGCGGCTGCGTCCTTCTCGGGCGCGAGGAGCCCGGTCCGCCCGTCCTCGACCAGCTCCGGGATGCCGGAGACGCGCGTCGAGACGACGGGCAGCCCCGTCGCCATCGCCTCCATGAGCGCGACGGGGATCCCGTCCATCATGCCGCGCCTGGTCACGACGCTCGGCAGCACCATCACGTCGCAGCGATCGAGCTCCGCGCGGATGCGATCCTGCGACTGGTTCCCGAGGAGCTGCACGCGCCCGCCGAGGCCGAGGAACGCGATGCGCGCCTCGAGGCGGCCGCGCTCCGGGCCGTCGCCGGCGAGCACGCAGTGGAACGGCACGCCGCGCTCGCCGAGGAGCGCGCACGCGTCCACGAGCCAGCGGTGGCCCTTGTAGTCGCGGAGCCCGGCCACGCAGGCGATCCGGAGGACGCCGTCCGGTGGGCGCGGCCGCCGGCGGCCGAAGAGGCGGGGGTCCACGCCGCACGGGACGACGAGCGTCTTCGCCGCCGCCGCGGCCCCGCAGGCGCGCTCCACGAGGGCGCGGTTGAAGCGCGAGATGGTGACGACGAAGCGCGCCGCCGCGATCTTCTCGCCGAGCATGGCGCGGTCGAGGTACAGGTCGTGGGCGTGCGCCGTGAAGCTGTAGCCGATGCCGGTGAGCTCGCGGACGACGAAGGCGGCGAGGGCCGGGTGCGTCGCCCAGTGGGCGTGGACGTGGCGGATCCCGCGCTCCTCCATCCGGCGCGCGAGGAGCGCGGCGCGCGGCACGACCACGAGCGCCTTCAGGAGGAGCTCCGGCGAGCGCGCGTTCCCGCGCAGCGCCCGCGACCACGATCGCAGGTAGGCCCGCGGACGGCGCGCGAGCCAGTGCAGCTGCGCGGCTGCGAGCTCGAGGGAGAGGCCGCGGTGGTACCGCACACGGTCCGCGAGCGCCTCGGCGCCCGGGTGCCGAACGTCCTGGGCCGCGCCGAACAGGGGGAAGATCTCGAGGTCCACCCCGAGCCGCCGCAGCTCGAGCATCTCGTGCAGGATGAAGGTCTCGGTGACGGCCGGGTACCACGACATGAGATATCCGACGCGGGCACGCGGCGGGATCGGGGCGGCGGCGACGCTCACGTCCGCGCTCACCTGGAGGGCGCGCCCGGCGCGACGGGGAGCGCGCGCGCGGCGTGGCGCGCCGTGACCGCCCGGTAGAGCGCGGTGAACCGCTCCGCCACCTGCTCCATCGCGTACCGCCCGAGGACGTGCGCGCGGGCCGCCTCGCCG
>DASWDS010000459.1:0-2820 GCA_036395165.1 Anaeromyxobacteraceae bacterium
CTTCGCGCGGCTCCTCGCGGTCCGCGTGGAGGGCAGCGACGACGGCGCGAAGGCGTGCGCCGCGGCCCTGGCCGACGCCGCCCGCCCCGCGCTGGCAGGGCAAGGCGTCGCGCTGCTCGGGCCGGCGCCGGCGGCGCTCGAGAGGTTGCGCGGGAAGAGCCGCTGGCACCTGCTCTTTCGCGCCGCCGGCCCCGAGCCGCTGCGGAGGGTGCACCGGCTCCTCGCTCCCGTCGCGCGCCGCCCGCCGGGCGGTGCGGCGGTCCGGTTCGACGTCGACCCCTACTCGATGATGTAGGCAAGCCCCGAGGGCGCCATTCCTTCACGGCCCCAGGGGGGGCGATCCATAATCGGCGGGCGTGCCGCGCCGGATCCTGCTCGTCGACGACGACATCACGGAGATCTCGGCCGTGAAGCGCGTGCTGCTGCGCGCGGGACATCAGCCCGTCCTCGCCACGACCTCCTCGGACGCGCTCGCCGCGATCGCGCGTGCGCTGCCGGAGCTGGTCGTCCTCGCGCCCGACTGCGAGGAGGGTGAGGGCGCCGCGCTCGCGCGCCGGCTCGTGGCCGACGAGAGCACGCGCGCGATCCCGCTCGTCCTCCTCGCCAACAGCGATCTCCCGGGCATCCGCGCGCGGCTCGTCCAGCGCCCCATCGACCCGGCGACGCTCGACGAGGAGGTGCGCGCGGCGCTCGCGGGAGGGGCGACGCCGAAGCCGAGCGCGACGGCGACGGCGACCCCGACCCCGAGCGTCTCGTCCCCCTCTCCCTGGAAGGCAAGCGGTGGGAGGGGGAAAGAAAGCCCGACCTCCTGGTTCGACACCGCCGAGGTTGCACCCGAGCCCGAGCCGCTCGAGGGCTCCGCCTTCGACGCGGATGCGCTGCGGGAGATCGACGACGCGTTGAGCGAGCTGAACCGCGAGCTGGAGGAGGACGACACGCAGCTCGCGGAGGCTGCGTGCGCGGCGGAGGAGGCACTCGCCGACGCGCGGCGCGCGGACGAGGAGCGCCGGACAGCAGAGGCCGCGGCGCGGCGCGAGTCCGAGCAGGTGGAGGCGGAGCGCGCGGCGGTGGCGGACGCGGCGCGCCGGCGCGTGCTCGCGGTCGCGAAGGAGCGGACCGCGGCGGCGGCCATCGCGCGGTCGGCGAGTGCGCAGCGCGGCGCCGGCGCGCTTCCGCGGGAGGTGGCAGAGGGCTCGCTCTCCGCGACCTCGATGCCGCGCCTCCTCGCGCTCGCCGCGCGCGCGCGCGCCACCGGCCGCCTGGAGGTCGCCTCCGAGCCGCCGCGCTCGCTCTGGCTCGAGGATGGGCGCGTCGTGGGGGCGGCGAGCGGCGCGGACGCGGAGCGCACCGAGGAGGTCGCGCTCAGGCTCGGGCTCGTCACGCGCGAGCAGCACCGGCAGGCGGCGCCCGCCGCCGCGGGGCTCGCCTCCCGGCGCGTCGGGGTCCTGTTGCTGGAGCGCGGGTTCCTCAAGCCGACCGAGCTCGCGTTCCTGGCGCGGCGGCGCGCCGAGGAGATCGCCTTCGCGCTCTTCGCGTCGGGGGCGCCCTACCGCTTCCTGGCCGGCGAGCGCGTCCCCGCCGACGAGCGCCTCGGGCTCGACCGCGGCACGCTGGCGCTCGCGGTGGAGGGCGTGCGCCGGCGGTGGGAGGCGGCGCGGCTCGACGCCGTCCTCGGCGGCGCCGGCACCCTCCTCGCGCCGTCGGCGCGCGCGCCTCCGGAGGCCGAGCTCGCGCTGTCGACGGAGGAGAGCCGGGTCGTCGAGCTCGCCGACGGGCTCCGGACCCTCGACGAGATCGTCGCCGGCGGTCCGCTCGATCCGCTCTCGTCGCGCCAGACGCTGGCCGCGCTGGTCGAGGTCGGCGCGCTCGAGGTGAAGATCCTCGCTCCCGCCGGGGCACCGGCGCCCGGCTCGGGCTCGATCGACCTCGCGCGGGTGGACGAGAAGCTCGACCAGGTGCGCCGCGCCGACTACTTCGCGATCCTCGGCCTCGGCCGTGCCGCCACGGCCTACGAGATCAGGGAGGCGTCCGGGCGACTCTTGTCCGATCTGGCGCCCGAACGCTTCGACGGGGTCCCGGCCGAAGGCCTCGTCGCCAAGCTCGACGAGATCCGCCAGGTGATCTCGGAGGCGCGGGACATCCTCGCGGACGACGCGCTGCGCGCCGAGTACCTGGCAGGGCTCGGGGAATAGCCGAACGCCATGTGGCGACGGCAGATCGGAATCGATAAACTGGATCGCCAATGGTTCGCGAAATCGTCATCTGGCCCGACCCCGTCCTGAAGGAGATCGCGAAGCCGGTCGCCGGCGTGGACGACACCATCCGCCGCCTCCTCGACGACATGTCGGAGACGATGTACGCCGCCGACGGCGTCGGCCTCGCCGCGCCGCAGATCGCGGAGGGGAGGCGCTGCATCGTCATCGACACCTCGCCCCGGCAGGAGGGGCAGAAGCTCATCCACCTCGTGAACCCCGAGATCGTGAAGACGGAGGGGGTCACGACCTACACCGAGGGCTGCCTCTCGATCCCCGGCGAGGCCGAGGAGGTGGAGCGGGCCGCCAAGGTGTGGGTGCGCGCGCTCGACTACTTCGGGAAGCCGTACGAGCTCGAGTGCGAGGGGCTCCTCTCCATCGCCGTCCAGCACGAGCACGATCACCTCCAGGGCACGCTCTTCGTCGACCACCTCTCGAGCCTGAAGCGCGAGGTCATCCGGCGCCGCATGAAGAAGCTGAAGCAGGAGCGCGCGGCGGAGCGGATGCAGGAGATCCGCGACGCGGCCCAGCACAAGTCGGCGCTGTAGTCAGCCCCGGTCGACTCCTG
>DASWDS010000460.1:0-4249 GCA_036395165.1 Anaeromyxobacteraceae bacterium
TCGAGTCCACCCAGGCGACGAGCCTCCCCGGCGTGTTCGCGGGCGGCGACATCGTCACCGGCGGCGCCACCGTCATCCTCGCCATGGGCGCCGGCCGCCGCGCGGCGAGGTCGATCGCGACCTACCTCGCCTCAGGCAAGAGGTGGCCGCTCACGAAGGAGGACGTCGCGGCCTTCACGCCGCCCACGCCGCTCCAGCCCGGCCAGCCCGCCGGCGCCTCCGTCCCCCCGGGAGCCATGGAAACGCTCGCGCACGCCTGCCCGAAGTGCCACCGGCCCATCGAGGGCGACGAGGAGTACATCTGCTGCGCCACCGCGAAGCTCGAGTGGCGCTGTGACAAGTGCGCCAAGGTGAGCGAGGGCTTCGCGTTCCCGTACGGCCTGTGTCCGGCCTGCGCCGCGGGCAAGCTCTCGCCGATGGGCGACCGCAAGCTCGACGAGGCGTCGCTGCAAGCGGTCCGGATCGCGTTCGAGATCGAGCTGGGCGGCATGGCGTTCTACCAGCGCGCCTCGCGCGAGACGAACGACCCGACGCTGCGCGTCCTCTTCACGAAGTTCGCGGAGATGGAGGCGGAGCACATGACGACGCTGTCGCGGCGCTACCACGCCGACGTGCCCCCGCCCTCCGCCGACTTCAAGATCGAGCGCGCCGCCATCTACGCGGGCATCGAGCACAGGCCGGAGGACCCGGCGAACCTGTTCCGCGTCGCCATCGCCTTCGAGGAGCGCGCGGTGAAGTTCTTCACCGACGCGGGCGCGAAGACGCAGCCCGGCTCGCCCGAGCGCGCGCTCTACGAGGAGCTCGCGGCGGAGGAACGGGAGCACGTGACGCTCCTCACCACCGAGCTCGCGCGCTACCGCGAGGGCAAGCCGGGCTTGATGTAGACGAAGCTCGTCTTCGAGGGAGCCCGCGCGACCCTGTCCCCTCTCCCCGCCCTGCGGGGCGAGGGGGCCAGGACCGGCCGGTCGTCACGGGACGACCGGGCGCTCTCGCGCTCCACCTCCCTCTCCGCGTCCCCGCATCCGGCGTCACCGAGCGCCAGGCCGTGCAGCGCGCAGAGCGCTGGCGCCCGTGGCGCGCCCGCGCCGTCATGCATCTCTGGTCGGCGCTCCGCCCAGCTTCGAGCCCTTCCGTGACTTCCCCATCCGGCACGGAACTTCCATGACCCTCCTCGCGAGGCGGTCGTTCCGGACCGCCCAAGGCTCGAGGCCAGCGATGGGACGCGAAGACGAATCGAAGGTAGGCGAGCAGGTGATCAGGCTCGACGGCGTGTTCGACGGTCCCGCGGCGCGCCGCGTCGAGGCGACGCTGGCGCGGGCGCGTCCGGGCGCTCGCTTCCGGATCGACCTCACGCACATCCGCGAATTCCATGACTTCGGGGTGATGGTCCTCGCGAACGCGGTCACGCGTTGCCCGGTGATGGTCGCGCTGCGTGGGCTGCGCACGCACCAGATCCGCCTGCTCCGCTACTTCGGCGTGAGCGCGGCGGCGCTGGAGTCGGCGCCCGTCGTCGAGGTCGCCTGACCCGCCGCGCGCGAGCGGACGCCGCTCGTGGCGCGGGCAGCCGTGCCTTGATTCCGCGCAAGCGCGGGACGCCGCCGAGTAGAGCGGAGTCGCGCGCCGCTCACACCCCGGCGAACCACTCGTATCCGCGGTCTTCCCAGTAGCCGCCCGTCCGCACGGGCAGGAAGCTCACCTCGGTGATGTACTTCACCATCTTGTAGCCGAGCTTCACCGCCGAGTAGAGCCGGAGCGGCGCGCCGTACTCCGTCGGGAGCGGCTCGCCGTTCCGCCCGTACGCGAGGATCGTCTGCGGGTGCAGCGCGCTCTCGGCGTCCCACGACGACCAGTACCCCGAGTCGAAGGAGCGGAACTCGACGTAGCGCGCCCGCGGGTCGGCGCCCGCGAGCCGCGCGATCTCGGAGAGGCGCACGCCGTCCCAGGACGCGACGGCGGACCAGCCCTCCACGCAGTGGTGGCGCACGCGCATGCTCGTTCGCGGCAGCGCCCTCAGCGCCTCGACGGAGAGCACCAGCGGCCGCGCCACGAGCCCCTTCACCGCCAGCGCCCAGCCCGCCGGCACGACCGGGAACTCGCGCGAGATCTTGTAGGCGGGGAAGTCGTCCTCCTCGCTGTCGTCCTCCTCGGGCAGCTCGGGCGCGAGCCGGTTCGGGTCAAAGAGCGCGCGCTGGAAGCGCTCGTTCACGCGCTCCATCGCGCCGAGGAAGCCCTCGTGCGGGCGCTGGCTGTCGCAGGCGAGGCCGGAGACCGCGAGCAGGCCGGCCGCTCGCAGCCCGTCCCCGAGGAAGCCGCGCCGCGTCGAGTCGCTCATGGGGAACCCTCCGGCTCGGGTCGGTCGCGGCCGCCCGTCGTCATGTCCACGAAGCTGCGCGGGTGGAGGATGACCTGGACCACGTGCACGACCGTGAAGAGCGCCAGCGCGGCGAGCACGAGGAGGTGGATGGCGCGCGCGAAATCGTAGCCACCGAGGAGCGCGGTGAGGCGCGGCAGCTGGACCGGCTTGTAGATGGCGAGCCCGGACAGGACGAGCAGCGGCGCCACCGCGAGGACGCCCGTGTAGGTGAGCCGCTGCATGCCGTTGTAGAGCCCGACGGAGGCCGGCGGCTCCTTCCGCAGCCGCAGGTCGTGGAGCACGGTCTCGAGCGCGTTCCTCGCGTCGCGCCGCGGGAAGAAGAGGCGCCGGCGCCACTCGCCGCTCGCGAAGAGGTACGCCGCGTAGACGAGCGCGTTCGCCGTGAAGAGCCAGGCGAAGGCGAAGTGCCAGTGCCGCGCTCCCGCCAGCCAACCGCCGATCTGGAGCGCCGCCGGCGCGTTCACGCCCTGCAGCGGATACCAGGCGTAGTCCTCGCCCCTCGGCCCGAGGAACGGGTAGGCGACGAGGATGCGAAGGCCGCTCCCCGCCATGGTGCCGAGCAGGACGACGTTCGCCCAGTGGGTCGCCCGGATGATCCACGGCTGGGGCCGGCGGGACATGGCGCGGATCGAGTAGGCGGGGCCCCCGCCTCGCGCACGCCGGTTTCGGGGGCGCTCGCAGGGACAACCCTCTCAACCCTTCACGGCACCCGCCGTCAAGCCCGAGACGATCCGGCGCTGGAAGGCGAGCGTGAGCACGACGAGCGGCAGCGTGGCGAGGATCGAGGCGGCCGCGATCTCCCCCCACGGCTCGAGGTGCTCCCCCGAGAAGAGCGCGATCGCGACCGGGACGGTGCGGCGGGAGGGCGTCGCGAGGAACGTGAGCGCGAAGAGGAGCTCGTTCCAGGAGAAGATGAAGACGAGGATCGCCGCGGTGGCGAGCCCGGGCGCCGCGAGCGGCAGGAGCACGAGCCTGAAGGCCTGGAACGGCGTGCACCCGTCGGCCTGGGCCGCCCGGTAGATCTCGTCCGGGATGGCGCGGAAGGTCGTGGTGAGGAGCCAGAGCGTGAGCGGGAGCGCGAACGTCGCGTCCGGGAGCACGAGCCCCGCGAGCCGGTCGAGGAGCCCGAGCGCGCGCAGCGTCACGTAGAGCGGGCTCACGGTCGCGATGGGCGGGAACATGGCGACCGCGAGCGCGGTCCCGAGGAGGAGGCGGCGCCCGCGAAACTCGAGCTTCGCGACCGCGAACGCGGCGGGCGCGCCCACGGCCAGCGCGAGCGCGGTGCTCGCGCCGGCGACCACGACCGAGTTCAGGATCGCCCGCCCGAAGTCGCGGGCGGCGAGGACGTCTGCGTAGCTCCGCAGCGTGAGCGCGGTCGGGAAGGCGCGCCCGAGCTCCGCCTCGGGCCACAGCGAGGTGAGGGCCTGCCACGCGAACGGGCCGAGGAAGAAGGCCAGGAAGGCCCCGGCCGCCACCGCATGGCGCGCCCGGCTCACGCGGCGTCCTCCGCGCCGCGCGCGAGCACGGCCAGGAGGACGCCCGACAGGAGCGCCACGCACGCGAACGTCGCGACCGAGATGGCGGCGCCGTAGCCGAAGTCGCCGGCGCGGACGAGCGTCTTGTACGCGTACACGGACAGGGTCTCGGTCGCGTTGGCCGGACCGCCGGCGGTGAGGACGTACACGGCGTCGAACACGCGGAACGCGTCGAGCGAGCGGAAGAGGAGCGCGAGCAGGATGGCCGGGCGGAGCAGCGGCAGCGTGATGGCGCGGAACGTCCGCCACCGCGACGCGCCGTCCACCGCCGCCGCGGCGTAGACGTCGGCGGAGATGTTCTGCAGGCCGGCGAGCAGCACGAGCGCGACGAAGGGGGTCG
>DASWDS010000461.1:0-17491 GCA_036395165.1 Anaeromyxobacteraceae bacterium
CATCCCGATCCACCCGGACCTCGAGCCCGTGCTTCGCGAAGCGGTCGCTGCCTCTTCGTCCGACCTGGTGTTCCCCGCGCCGCACGGCGGGATGGTGCGGCACGACTTCAGGTTCGCGGACATCCTTCGCCGCGCGATGGCCAGGGCTGGAATCGTGGAGGGCTACCTGCACGTCTGCCGGAAGAAGGGCTGCGGCTACGAGGAGAGGGCAGGGGACTCCGAAGAGAGGAAGTGCCCCGAGCACGGCATGCGGCTCTGGCCGAAGCCGCTCGTCCGCAAGATGACCTTCCACCACCTGCGGCACACGAACGGCAGCCTCTTCCTGATGTCGGGGGTACCGCTCGAGGTGGTCCAGCGGATGCTGCGCCATACGGACCCGAAGATCACCTCGGGCGTCTACGGGCACCTGCTCATGAACTACCAGCGCGAGGCGATCGCGCGGGCGCGGCTGCTGCCGGCCGAGCTTCTCTCGTCGGGGGCACCGGAGCCGCAGCCAGCCGCACGGAGTGACCTCCCGCTTGCTGACATCTTGCTGACGGAGTCGACGAACAGTGAAGCAAAGGCCGGAACCCCCAAGAAGAAAACCTTGAAAGTTCCGGCCTCTGTAGTGGCGCGCGATACAGGATTCGAACCTGTGGCCTTCGGCTCCGGAGGCCGACGCTCTATCCAACTGAGCTAATCGCGCAAGTCGTGGTGGCGGCGTGACGTATGCCGTGAGCACCCCCTCGCGTCAAGCGCGAACGGGCGCGGCGACCGGGCGGGGGACCCGCAGCGCGACCGGGATCGCCGGCCACCTCCGGTGCGCGCGAGCGGTCCTCGCGACGCGCGTCGGCGAGGGTGCGGCGCGCCGCGGTCTGCTTGAAAATCGGCCATGTGGCATGGTAGTCGACACGCCCCGTGTCCTCCATCCACTCCATCGAACAGCTGCTCAAGCTCACCGCCGTCGCCTGTGCGGCCGTCGCGGCTGCCATCATCCTCTGGTACCTCGTCCGGCGGCCTCCCCTCGGCCGGCTCACCAAGGTGCTGCTGCTGCTCGGACTCGGGCTGCTCCCGGTCATGGTCGCGCTCACCGGGAACATCGCCGGCTACGAGTACACGCTGTCGCGCCCGTTCTGCGGCTCCTGCCACGTGATGGGGCCGTACATCCGCGACTCCGAGGATCCGCAGTCGCAGAGCCTCGCCGCGATCCACAGCCGCAATCACAAGTTCGGCGAGCAGAGCTGCTACATGTGCCACGCCGACTACCAGATGTTCGGCGCGATCACGACGAAGATGAACGGGATGAAGCACCTGTACTACTACATCACGGAGTACGCGAGCACCGGCCCCGACGGCGAGGGCGGCCCGACCATCAAGCTCTACAAGCCGTTCAAGAACGACAAGTGCATGCAGTGCCACTCGACGGCGGCGAAGAAGTACGTCGAGACGCACAGCGACCAGCTCGAGCAGATCCGGTCCGGCGACATGCTGTGCATCGACTGCCACAGCGAGGTCCACCCGACGGCGCTCTCCCGCCGTCCCGGCGCGAAGAAGACGGAGGAGAAGAAGTGAAGCACAACCAGGTGAAGAAGCTGGTCTTCCTCTCCGGCATCGCCACCCTGGCGGCGCTCGCCATGATGGTCCTCTCCATCGTGTCGCCGAAGCCCATCTACCTCGTGCTCGCCATGAGCGTCGGGCAGGGGCTCGGGACGATGTCGCTCGCGCTGTACCTCCTCGCCATCGTGCTCGATCTCCAGGGAGGCGCGGTGAGCGGCGCCGCCTACGAGACGTCACTCGAGACGACGCAGGAGTCGTCGGACGAGGACAAGCACGCGAAGTAGCCTGCGCGGCGGGTCGACCTCGCGCGGCCCGGAGCTCGGCGCGGTCTCGCTCACGTCTGGAATGCCGAGGTGCGGACGCGGCGCCTGCTCGCGCACCACGTCGGCCCTGGTCGTCCCCGACGCAGGGGACGCGTGCTTGACCGGTGTCGTACCGCCCTGCTAGTAGCAAACACGGACTGAAAGAACAGGGAGCGCCTCGCCCATGGCAGTTCGCGCCATCGCCATCGAAGACGACGAAGCCGTAGCGCGGCTCATCGCCCAGGTCCTCGCGTCGCACGGGTTCGACGTGGTCGGCACCGCCGCCACCGGCGAGGACGGGGTCGCCCTCGCGCGGAAGGAGCGTCCGGACGTCGCGCTCGTCGATCTCGGGCTCCCGAAGATGAGCGGCGAAGACGTCATCCACGCCATCCACACCGAGCTGCCGAAGACGAAGTGCATCGCGCTCACCGCGGTGGACATCCCGGCGCGCGTCCTCGGGGCGCTCCGCGCCGGCGCTTCGGGGTACATCCTCAAGCCCTTCCACGCCTCCGAGCTGGCCCGCGCCGTCGACGAGGTGCTCTCCGGCGACGCCGCGCCGATCAGCCCGCGCGCGGCCAAGGTGCTCCTCGGCGAGCTGCGCGGCGATCCTCCCGATCAGCGTGGTGGTCCGGCGCTGTCGAAGCGCGAGCTCGAGGTGCTGGAGCTGCTCGTGCACGGTCACACGTACGCGGACGTCGCGTCGGCGCTCGGCATCGCCGAGGGCACGGTGCAGACGTACGTGAAGCGCATCTACGAGAAGCTCGACGTCTCGACCAAGGCGGAGGCGGCGCTGCTCGCGGTCGCCCGCGGCCTCGTCAAGCCGTAGGGCCGGTGCCCCCGGCTCAACGGTCGCTTGCCCGTAACACGGGCGACCGGCCGAGCGCCACCGCGGCTGTACCCTACCGGGCCGTCAGGAAATCAATCGAATCGTCAGTGGGTTCGCTCCCATTCGTACCCGCTTCCGGGTACGCCTTGACTTACAAGGTCGCCTCCCTATAATGAGGCCCTTTCGCCGCCTCCGGAAGTAGCGCAAATGCGCGTCAACATTGACGAAATCAAGGAGGGCGGGCTCCAGCGCGCCTGGGACCTTCCCCGAGAAGCCGTGGACGAGATCGTCAAGGGCGACAACGCGGGTTATCGCGCGCGCGGTCCGCTCCACATGGACGCACGGCTCCAGAAGGTGGAGCAGCGGGTGCTCTTCGGGGCGCACGGCCAGGCGGCGCTGACGGTCCCGTGCGGGCGCTGCCTCACGGCGGTGAGCCTCGACGTGCCCGTGGACATCGAGATGTCGTTCGTCCCGGCCGCGAAGGCGACGGACGAGGAGCATGGACGCGAGGACCGCGGGAGCGCCCGGGTGGCCGGGAGCTTCGGTACCGAGGACGTGAACGAGGAGACTTACTCCGGCAAGGTCATCGACCTCGATCCGGTGGTCCGGGAGCAGATCCTGCTCGCGTTGCCCGGCTACCCGGTGTGCCAGGAGGGCTGCAAGGGGCTCTGCTCCGCGTGCGGAGCGAACCTGAACGAGCGCGAGTGCGGCTGCGACCGCCACGTGCCCGACCCGCGCTGGGCCGGGCTCGAGAAGCTCAAGCACAAGTCCAAGGAGGAGTGACGCCGTGGGAGTTCCCAAGAAGCGTACATCCAGCATGCGCCGCGACCGTCGCCGCGCGGCGAACTTCAAGATCACGCCGGCCAACGTGACGAAGTGCCCGAAGTGCAAGGAGCCGGTCCTCTCCCATCGCGCTTGCCCCTCCTGCGGTACGTACAAGGGCGAGCAGGTCACCCCGGGCGAATAGCCCGAGGCCATGAGCGAAGAGCGCGCGCTGCCGGTCGCTGTCGATGCCATGGGGGGCGACAACGCCCCCGCGGCCATCATCCAGGGTGCGATCGATTCGGCGCGGCAGGGTTTGCCGGTCGTCCTCGTCGGCCCCGAGGCGGTGGTGCGTGAGGAGCTCGCGCGCCACCGCGGCGTCGAGACCCTGCCCATCACCGTGAAGCACGCCTCCGAGGTGGTCGCGATGGACGACCACCCCGGCCAGGCGATGCGGCGCAAGAAGGACAACTCGATCCGCATCTGCTTCGAGCTCGTGAAGCACGGCGAGGCCTGCGGGATGGTGTCCGCCGGCAACTCGGGCGCGGTGATGGCAGGCGCCATCTTCGTCCTGGGGCGGCTGCCCGCGGTGGAACGCCCGGCCATCATCTCCGTGCTGCCGGCGCTGAAAGGGCACCCGCTCCTGCTCGACATGGGCGCGAACGTCGAGTGCAAGCCGATCCACCTCGTGCAGTTCGCGCTCATGGGAGAGGTCTACGCCCGGCGCGTCATCGGGGTAGAGAGGCCGAAGGTGGCCGTCCTCGCGAACGGCGAGGAGGACTCGAAGGGCACGGACCTCACGCGCGCCGCCGCGGGGGCGCTGCGCCGAGCGACCGGCATCGACTTCCGGGGCTACTGCGAGGGGCGCGACCTCCTCACCGGCGAGCTCGACGTCATCGTGACCGACGGGTTCACCGGCAACGTCGCCCTGAAGACGATGGAGGGGACGGCGAAGGTGGTGGGCGAGCTCATCAAGAGCGCCCTCAAGTCGTCGCCGCTGTCGGCGATGGGGGGGCTCCTCGCGAAGCGTGCCCTCGGCAAGATGAAGCAGAAGATCGACTGGCGCGAGATCGGCGGCGCACCGCTCGTGGGCGTCGCGGGCGTGGGCTTCATCACGCACGGCCGCTCCGACGCGCTCGCCATCCGGAACGCGGTCCGCCGGGTGCGGGCCGCGGCGGACGCGCACGCCACGGACGAGATCGCCCGGGCGGCAGGGCAGGCGGAGGCGCTGCTGGCGGGGGCCAGCGACGTGGACGGAACTCGGCAAGGGCAGGCCCGCACGGCGACGCCCGAGGTGTGAAAGGAACGAAGATGCGCTCGCAAATCGTCGGAACCGGTTCCTACTTGCCGGAGAAGGTGCTCACGAACCTCGAGCTCGAGAAGCTGGTCGAGACGAGCGACGATTGGATCGTGTCGCGGACGGGGATCCGCGAGCGCCACGTCGCGTCCGCCGAGGAGGCCACGAGCGACCTCGCGCTCGCGGCGTCGAAGCGCGCCCTCGAGATGGCCAAGATCGACGCCGCCGACATCGACCTCATCGTGGTGGGCACGATCACGGGCGACCTGCCGTGGCCCTCCACCGCGGCGCTCCTGCAGGGCATGCTCGGCAACAAGAAGGCCTTCGCGTTCGACGTGTCGGCCGCCTGCTCGGGCTCGCTCTACGCCCTCTCCATCGCCGACCGCTACATCTCGAGCGGCGTCGCGAAGAAGGCCCTGGTCGTCGGCGCGGAGACGCTCACGCGCATCGTCGACTGGAAGGATCGCAACACCTGCATCCTCTTCGGCGACGGCGCGGGCGCGCTCGTGCTGCAGCCCACCGACGACGCGAGGCGCGGCGTGCAGTCGATCCACCTCCACACCGACGGCTCGCAGTGGGGCATCCTGCACCAGCCCGGCCCCGGGTCGCGCAACCCGCTCACGCCGGAGCTGCTCGAGAAGCGCAAGCAGTACCTCTTCATGAACGGCCGCGAGGTGTACAAGTTCGCCGTCCGCGCGCTGGAGGACTCGAGCCGTGAGGCGCTCGCCGCGAACCACCTCGCGCCGGGCGACGTCACCCACGTCATCGCGCACCAGGCGAACAAGCGGATCCTGGACGCGGTGCTGGAGCGCCTCGAGATCCCCGCCTCGAAGTGCTGGATGAACCTCGAGAAGTACGGCAACACCTCCGCCGCGAGCGTCCCGACGACGCTCGACGAAGCCAACCGGGCCGGCTGGTTCAAGCCCGGCGACACGATCCTCATCATGGCGATCGGCGCCGGCATGGCCTGGGGCGCGGGCGTCATCCGCTGGTAGGAGAGGCGATGGGCAAGCTCGCGTTCATCTTCCCGGGGCAGGGCTCGCAGGCCGCCGGAATGGGCAAGGCGCTCGCCGAGGCGTCGGCCGCGGCGCGCGCGGTGTTCGACGCCGTCGACGCCGCGCTGGGAGAGAAGCTGTCGGAGCTGTGCTTCCAGGGGCCGGACGAGCAGCTCAAGCTCACCGCCAACACGCAGCCCGCCATCCTGACCGTCTCGGCGGCGGTGGTGGCGGCGCTCGCGGAGCACGGCATCCAGCCCGACCTCGTCGCGGGCCACTCGCTCGGCGAGTACTCCGCGCTCGTCGCCACGGGCGCGCTCGGCGCCGCGGACGCCGCGAGGGCGGTGCGCGCGCGCGGGACGTTCATGCAGGAGGCGGTGCCTGCCGGACAGGGCGCGATGGCGGCGGTGCTCGGCCTCGAGCCCGCCCGCGTGAAGGCGATCTGCGAGTCGGTCGAGGCGGCGACGGGCGCCGTCTGCTCGCCGGCGAACTACAACGACCCCGGGCAGACGGTCATCGCGGGGGCGGCGGGCGCGGTCGAGAAGGCGAGCGGCGAGCTCAAGGCCGCGGGCGCGAAGCGGGTCCTGCCGCTCCCCGTCTCCGCACCCTTCCACTGCGCGCTGATGCAGCCGGTCCAGGTGCGCCTCGAGCCGGTGCTGCGCCGGATCGCGTGGCAGCAGCCGCGGGTGGCGGTGGTGACGAACGTGGAGGCGAAGCCGAACCGCGAGGTCGCGCGCATCGTGCCGCTCCTGCTCGAGCAGGTGACCTCCCCGGTGCGGTGGATCGAGTGCGTCCAGGAGATGGTGCGACTCGGCGTGACGCGCATGGTCGAGGTCGGCCCCGGCAAGGTGCTGTCGGGCCTCGTGAAGCGCATCGACAAGAGCGTCGAGGTCGTCAACGTCGAAGATCCCGCGTCGCTCGAGAAGGCGCTCGCGGTCCTCAGGTCTTAAGGAGCGTTTCATGTTCGACTTCACCGGCAAGGCGGCGCTCGTCACCGGCGGCTCTCGCGGCATCGGCCGCGCCATCGCCGTCACCCTCGCGTCGGGCAAGGCGAAGGTCGCCATCAACTACGCCGGCAACGAGGCGGCGGCGCAGGAGGCGGCGGCGCTGTGCGAGAAGGCTGGCGCGGCGCAGGTGAAGCTCCTCAAGTTCGACGTCGCCGACCCGGCGGCGTGCGTGAAGGCCATCGACGACGTGGTGACGGCCTTCGGCGGCGTCCACGTCCTCGTGAACAACGCGGGCATCGCGCTCGACCAGCTCGTCATGCGCATCAAGGACGAAGACTGGCAGCGGCAGCTCGACGTGAACCTCACCGGGACGTTCAACCTCATCCGCGCCGCGACGCGCCCGATGATGAAGGCGCGCGGCGGCGCCATCGTGAACCTCACCAGCGTCGTGGGCGAGATGGGCAACGCCGGCCAGGCCGCGTACGCGGCGACCAAGGCGGGCCTGATCGGCCTCACGAAGTCGGTCGCGCGCGAGCTCGCCTCGCGCAACATCCGCGTGAACGCGGTGGCGCCCGGCTTCATCGACACCGACATGACCGCCGGCCTCCCGGAGGCGGCGCGGACGAAGATGCTCGAGAACATTCCGCTCGCGCGGCTGGGGAGCGCGCAGGAGGTGGCCGACGCGGTGGCCTTCCTCGCGAGCGACAAGGCGTCGTATGTGACCGGAGAAGTGGTCCGGGTGAACGGCGGCATGTACATGTAGCCGGATTCCCCGGCGACAGCTTCACAGGCAACTGACCCAATCCAACAGAGGGAGGAACACGATGACCGCAACGAACGTGGAGACGAAGGTCAAGGGCATCATCGCGGAGCAGCTCGGCGTCTCGGAGGAGGAGATCAAGATCACCTCGAGCTTCATCGAGGACCTCGGCGCCGACTCCCTCGACATCGTCGAGCTCGTCATGGCGATGGAGGAGGAGTTCGAGGTCGAGATCCCGGACGAGGAGGCGGAGAACATCAAGACCGTCCAGGACGCCGTGAACTACATCAACACGCACAAGAAGTAGGGTCACCCGCGACCGTCGCGCCGCCCCGCCAGCTGGTGGCCGGGGCGGAGCCCGTTCGCCCGAGCCTCCGGCGCGCGTGGTCCGCGGCCTCGGGAATCGATTCACGCGCAGTCAAACTCGGAGTGGAGGTAGCACCATGTCGAGACGGCGCGTCGTCGTCACCGGGCTGGGGATCATTTGCCCCGTCGGGATCGGGGTCGAGGATACCTGGCGCGGAATCGTGGCCGGCAAGAGCGGCATCGGCCCGATCACGCAGTTCGACGCCTCGACCTTCCCTATCCGGATCGCGGGCGAGGTGAAGGGCTTCCAGGCCGAGAAGTACATCGACAAGCGCGAGGTCCGGCGCAACGACCGGTTCATCCAGCTGGCGATGGCCGCCGCCTCGATGGCGATGGAGGACTCCGGCCTCGACATGTCGAAGGAGGACGCGGAGCGCGTGGGCGCCATCATCGGCGCCGGTCTCGGCGGCCTCAGCACCATCGAGGAGGTCCACAAGACCTTCCTCGAGAAGGGCGTCCGGAAGATCACGCCCTTCTTCATCCCGGCGCTCATCGTGAACCTGGCGCCCGGGCAGATCAGCCTGAAGTACGGATTCAAGGGGCCGAACTACTCGCCCGTCTCGGCGTGCGCCACCGGCAACCACTCCATCGGCGACGCCATGATGCTCATCGAGCGCGGCATGGCCGACGTCATGATGACCGGCGGCACCGAGGCGACCATCACGCCGCTCGGCATCGGCGGCTTCTGCGCCGCCCGGGCGCTCTCGGAGCGAAACGACGCGCCCGAGAAGGCGAGCCGGCCCTTCGACAAGAACCGCGACGGCTTCGTCGCCGGCGAGGGCTCGGGCCTCCTCATCGTGGAGGAGTACGAGCACGCGAAGAAGCGTGGCGCGAAGATCTACTGCGAGCTCGCCGGGTACGGCGCGAGCGCGGACGCGAACCACATCACCTCGCCCTCCCCGGAGGGCGAGGGCGGCCAGCGGGCGATGCGGATGGCGCTGCGTGACGCCGGGCTGGCGCCGGAGCAGGTCGGGTACGTGAACACCCACGGCACGTCCACGCCGCAGGGCGACATCGCGGAGTGCCAGGCGATCAAGCGGGTCTTCGGGGAGTACGCCAAGAAGGGTCTCGCCATCTCCTCGACGAAGTCGATGACCGGGCACCTCCTCGGCGCTGCCGGCGGCATCGAGGCGGTCTTCAGCGTCCTCGCGCTCACGACGGGCGTCATCCCGCCGACGATCAACGTCGAGGAGCAGGATCCGGAGTGCGACGTCGACGTCGTCCCGAACGTCGCGCGCGAGAAGCGGGTGGACGCCGTGCTGTCGAACAGCTTCGGCTTCGGCGGGACGAACGCCGTCATCTGCTTCAAGCGCGTTTGATTCGGTCTCTCGTGAAAGATGAAGGCCGGCCCCGGACGTCCGGGACCGGCCTTCGCGATCAGAGCCGGGGACTTGGGGGGAGGGACCGGCTCCGATCGTGAACCTCAGTGATGGCCCGAGCCGTCACCGCCGTGGTCGTCGTGCCCGTCGCGGTCGTCGTCCTCGAAGCTCTTGATCGACGCCTTGATGTTCGCCTCGATCTGCGCCTGGTTGGCGGCCGCGCCCGGGTCGAGCGAGGTGGCGCCGTCCGCCGCCGTGAACCAGCTCGCCGGGTCGAAGCTGATCGTCAGGCTCTTGCTGTTCGCGGCGTCGATCGTGATGGTGGTCTCGTTCTTCTGCACGACCTTCAGGCTCGACACGAAGGCGAAGGCGGTGCCCTTGAACGTGCCGGCGATCGTGACGGACGGGACCGCGCTCGCGTCGGCCGCGGCGTCGATCGGAGCGATCACGATGCGCAGCTCGTTATAGGTGCCGTCGGGCACGTCGCCGGCGCAGATGGTGGGCGAGAGGATGCCCGCCTGGAGGTCGCTGCCGGAGAGGTGGAGGGGGCACGGCCCGACCCGGACCTCGTTGTCCTCGTCCACGTCCTCGCCGCTGTCGGTGCTGCCCTTCTGGTCGGCCACCAGCATGTGGCCCGATCCGTCATTCGCCGCGCCCGCATCCGCGTTGGCGTTCTCGTTCGCGGGCCCCTCCAGCTTCACCTTGCGGATCTCGATCTGGACGTCGGTCACGCAGACGTCGCCCCCGTTGAGGCTCAGCCCGGCGCAGCCCGCGGTGGTGCCGCCGTCCGCGGGAGTCTCGGCTCTCGCGCTCACCGATACCCTCGCCGCTTGCTTGCTGCACGCCGCGGCCGTGAGGATCACCGTCGCGAGCGCCCAAACCAGCTTGCCATTCATGTCTCGGCTCCTTGAGGCCGGGACCGACGGGTCCCGGCAGTGACCGCCGTTGCAGGCAGCCCCCTGCTTCATGTGCGTCTTTGACCCCTGCCCGCGGGGCGCGGCCACGCGCCCTGCGGGGTCGGCGGACGTGGCAGAATGCGTGGACCCATCGAGGGGAGCCGCCATGCCAGATCGGATCATCGCCGGGTCGGATCACGCCGGCCTGCAGCTGCGCGCGGAGGCCGTGCGCATCGCGAAGGAGAAGGGGTTCGAGGTGGAGGACCTCGGTCCGTTCTCGGGCGAGAGCGTCGACTACCCCGACTACGCGCTGCGCGTGGCGGAGGCGGTCGCGGCCGGGCGCGCGCGCTTCGGGCTCCTCGTGTGCGGAACGGGGATCGGGATGTCCATCGCCGCCAACAAGGTGAAGGGCATCCGCGCCGCGCATTGCGGGACGGAGCTCGAAGCTCGCATGGCGCGCGCCCACAACGACGCGAACGTGCTCTGCATCGGCGAGCGGGTCCTGGGCCTCGGCCAGGGCGGCGCCGTCGTCGCCGCCTTCCTCGATCAGCCGTTCGAGGGTGGTCGGCACCAGCGCCGCGTCGACAAGATTCGCGCGCTCGACAAGTAGGGCTCCGCCCGCGCTCCCCTGGAACGGAGACGCCCGGGGAGAGAGGGCCGGTCCGCCTCGGCCATCCTTGCCGCCGCGGTCCGCGCGCGGTATTCAAGCCCTCCCGTCCCTCGAGGAGCACACCCATGATGCCCACCCAGCGCCTCTCCGAGGCCGATCCCGACGTCTTCCGGCTCATCCGGGAGGAGACCCGCCGGCAGGTGGAGGGGCTCGAGCTCATCGCGAGCGAGAACTTCGTCTCGCCGGCGGTGCTCGAGGCGCTCGGCTCGACGCCGACGAACAAGTACGCCGAGGGGTATCCCGGGAAGCGCTACTACGGCGGCTGCGAGGTAGTCGATCGGATCGAGCAGCTCGCCATCGACCGCGCCAAGAAGCTCTTCGGAGCCGACCACGCGAACGTGCAGCCGCACTCCGGGTCGCAGGCCAACATGGCGGCCTACTTCGCGCTCGCCCAGCCGGGCGACACGCTCCTCGCGATGAGCCTCAACTTCGGCGGGCACCTCACGCACGGCTCGCCCGTCAACTTCTCCGGCAAGCTCTTCAAGATCGTCCCCTACGGCCTGGAGCAGGGGACGGAGACGATCGACATGGCCGAGGTGGCGCGCCTCGCCAAGGAGCACAGGCCCAAGATCCTGGTCGTCGGCGCGAGCGCCTATCCGCGCACGCTCCACTTCGACCGCTTCGCCGAGATCGCGCGCTCGGTCGGCGCCGCGATGGTGGTCGACATGGCCCACATCGCGGGCCTCGTCGCCGCCGGGCTGCACCCGTCGCCGGTGCCGCACGCCGAGATCGTGACCACGACCACGCACAAGACCCTGCGCGGGCCGCGCGGCGGCATGATCCTGTGCCGCGAGGCCTTCGCGAAGACGCTCAACTCGCAGATCTTCCCCGGCATCCAGGGTGGTCCCCTCGAGCACGTCATCGCCGCCAAGGCCGTCTCGTTCGGCGAGGCGCTCCGCCCGGAGTTCAAGGAGTACCAGCGGCGCATCGTCGAGAACGCGCAGGTGCTGGCCGAGGGGCTCGTCCGCGCCGGGTTGCGCCTCGTCTCCGGCGGCACGGACAACCACCTCATGCTGGTGGACCTCCGCCCCAAGAAGCTCACCGGCAAGGTGGCGGAGGAGGCCCTCGGGAAGGCGGGGATCACGGTCAACAAGAACATGATCCCGTGGGATCCGGAGAAGCCCATGACCGCCTCGGGCATCCGGATCGGGACGCCCGCCCTCACGACCCGCGGCATGGGCGCGCGGGAGATGACGATGGTGGCCGGGCTCATCGGCCGCGTCCTCGACGCCCCCACCGACGACAAGGTCCTCGCGACGGTCCGCGAGGACGTGAGGGACCTCTGCAGCCATTTCCCGATGTACCAGGGGATGTACTAGGCGTCGCGGCTCCGGCCGGCGGCTCTCCACGCCATGCGCTGCCCGTACTGCGGCCACCTCCAAGATCGCGTCGTCGACTCGCGCGAGGCGCAGGAGGGCCAGGCCACGCGCCGGCGGCGCGAGTGTCTCGGCTGCGAGCGGCGGTTCACCACGTACGAGCGCGTCGAGGACGTGCTGCCTCAGGTGGTGAAGAAGGACGGGCGCCGCGAGGCGTTCGACCGGCGCAAGATCGTCGAGGGCCTGCAGCGCGCCTGTCAGAAGCGGCCCGTCTCGCGGGAGCAGATCGACGACCTCGTCTCGGGGGTGGAGCGCCGCGTCCAGGAGCTGGGCGAGCGCGAGGTGACGAGCCACGTCGTCGGCGAGGCGGTCATGGAGCGGCTGCGCGCTCTCGACCCCGTCGCCTACGTGCGCTTCGCGTCGGTCTACCGCGCCTTCACCGACGTGGGCGAGTTCATGAGCGAGCTCGAGGGGCTGGCGCGCGGGCCCGGCGGCGGCCGCGGCGGGGCATGAGACGCATCCTCGCCCGAGCCCGGCTCAGCCGGCCCCGCCCGAGCCGCCGGCCGAGCCGGGCCCTCTTCGACCGCGCCGTGGCGGAGTTCTTCATGCGCCTCGCGGTGCGCGAGGCGGAGAAGGGCGTCGGCCGCACGAGCCCGAACCCGCCGGTGGGCGCCGTGCTCGTGAAGAACGGGCGCGTCATCGCGCGTGGCCACCACGCGCGCGCCGGTGGGCCGCACGCCGAGGTGGTGGCGCTGCGCGCGGCGGGAAGCCGCGCCGAGGGCGCGGACCTCTACACCACCCTCGAGCCGTGCAACCACTGGGGCAAGACACCCCCGTGCAGCCTCGCCATCCTGGAGGCGGGCGTCCAGCGCGTCTTCATCGGGTCGCGCGATCCGAACCCCGTCGTGAAGGGGCGAGGCGTGGCGAGGCTTCGCCGCGCCGGGGTCGAGGTGGTGTCCGGCGTGCTGGGGGCCGAGTGCGACGCGCTCGGCGCGCCCTGGTTCCGCTACATCACCTCGGGCCGCCCCTTCGTGACCCTCAAGGCGGCGGTGACGCTGGACGGGAAGATCGCCACGCGCACCGGCGACTCGCGGTGGATCACCGGCGAGGCCGCGCGCGCCGAGGTCCACCGGCTGCGCGACCGCGTCGACGCGGTGCTGGTCGGCGCCGGCACCGCGCGCGCCGACGACCCGCTCCTCACGGCGCGCCTCCCGCGCGGCAAGGGCCACGATCCGGTGCGGGTGGTGCTCGACGCGCGCCTCGCGCTCCCTCCCTCCCTGCAGCTGTTCCACGTCGCGTCGAAGGCGCTCACGCTCGTCGCCACCACCTCCGCCGCGGCGCGCGCCTTCGGCCCCGGCGTCGAGATCGTGCGCTGCAAGGAGCGGGGCGGCCTCGTCGACCTCGACGATCTGCTGGCGAGGCTCGCCGCGCGCGGCGTGACGCACCTCCTCGTCGAGGGTGGCGCCGAGGTGCACCAGGCCTTCCTCGAGGCGCGGCTCGTCGACCGCGTGGCGCTCTTCCTCTCGCCGAAGCTCCTCGGTGGCGGCAAGGACTGGCTCGCCGGCGCCGGTCCGGAGCGGATGGCGGATGCGCTCCGACTCGACGCGGTCGAGGTGCGGCGCGTCGGCGACGACGTGCTCGTCTCCGGAGACCCGGTGTTCGCGCCCGCCTCGTCCCGCTCGGCCGGCGGACCCGCGAGAGGCTCGGCGAAGCGGGCCGCTCGCTCCCGCTCGCGCGAGCGCGTGGATCGGCAGCGCTGAACCTGCGGAACGCCTTGGCCATTTCGGGCATCTGCGGCTAGGATTCGCCCACCGATGTTCACTGGTCTCATCGAAGACGTGGGGACGGTCGAGCGCGTGGCCCCTCGGCAGGGCGGTGCGCGCCTCGCCCTTCGCCCTCGCACGCTCGCCGTGGACGCGCTCGCGCTCGGCGAGAGCGTCGCCTGCTCCGGCTGCTGCCTCACCGTCGCCGAGCGCGGCGGCGGCATCGTCTCGTTCGACGCCGTGCCGGAGACGCTCTCCCGCACGACGCTCGGCAGCTGGCGGCCCGGGAGCGCGGTGAACCTGGAGCGAGCGCTCGCGCTGGGAGATCGGCTCGGCGGCCACCTCGTGGCGGGGCACGTCGACGCGGTCGGCGAGATCCTGGCGCGGGTGGCGGAAGGGCAGGGCGCGCGGCTCACCGTGTCGCTCCCGCCCGCGATCGCGCCGCTCGTGGCCGAGAAGGGGTCCATCGCGGTGGACGGGATCTCGCTCACCGTCGCGCGCGCGCACCGCGACCGATTCGAGGTCGCCCTCATCCCGGAGACGCTCGCCCGCACCACGCTCGGCGCCGCCGCGCCGGGCACCAGGGTGAACCTGGAGGCGGACGTCGTCGCGCGCCACGTGGCCCGGCTCGTCGAGATGGGCGCCGCGCCCGGCGGCCTCGACCCGGGCGCGCTCGCGCGCTGGGGCTACGGCGGGGGGGCGGCATGACCACGCACGCCCACGCGGTCGCCCGCATCGAGGCCGCGGTCGAGCACTTCCGCCGCGGCAAGATGATCATCCTCGTCGACGACGAGGACCGCGAGAACGAGGGCGACCTCTGCATCGCCGCGGAGAAGGTGACGCCCGAGGCCATCAACTTCATGGCGAAGCACGGCCGCGGCCTCGTGTGCCTCGCGCTCTCCGAGGACAAGGTCCGGCAGCTCCGCCTCCCGCTCATGGTGGACGAGGGGGCCAACACCTCCACCTTCGGGACCGCCTTCACCATCAGCATCGAGGCGGCCAAGGGCGTCACGACCGGCATCAGCGCCAAGGATCGCGCGCACACCGTCCTCACCGCGGTGAAGGACGACGCGCGCCCCGAGGACCTGGCGCGCCCCGGGCACGTCTTCCCGCTGCGCGCCCGCCGGGGCGGCGTGCTCGTGAGGGCCGGGCAGACCGAGGGGTCGGTGGACCTGGCGCGGCTCGCCGGCCTCAAGCCCGCGGCCGTGATCTGCGAGGTGATGAACGACGACGGGACGATGGCGCGGCTGCCGGAGCTCGAGAAGCTCGGGCGCCAGTTCGACCTGCCCATCGTCTCGGTGGCGGACCTCATCGCCTACCGCATGATGAAGGACCACCTGGTACGGCGGGCGTCGCAGGCGCCGCTGCCGACGGTGTACGGCATGTTCGCCGCGGTGGCGTACGAGAACGACGTGGACGACTACCAGCACGTCGCGCTGGTGAAGGGGAAGTGGCGCGAGGACGACCCGGTGCTCGTGCGCGTCCACTCGAAGTGCCTCACGGGCGACGTGTTCGGGTCGGAGCGGTGCGACTGCGGCCCGCAGCTGCACGCGGCGCTGCGGCAGATCGAGCGCGCCGGGAAGGGCGTGCTCGTCTACCTCGACCAGGAGGGACGCGGCATCGGGCTCGTCAACAAGCTCAAGGCCTACAACCTCCAGGACCAGGGCTTCGACACCGCCGAGGCGAACGTGAAGCTCGGCTTCAAGCCGGACCTGCGCGACTACGGCATCGGCGCCCAGATCCTGCGCGACCTGGGCGTCCGGAAGATGCGCCTCCTCACCAACAACCCGAAGAAGATCGTCGGGCTCGAGGGCTACGGTCTCGAGGTGCTGGAGCGGGTCCCCATCGAGATGCCGCCCACGCGCCGCAACCGCGCCTATCTCGTGACGAAGCGCGACAAGCTCGGGCACCTCCTCACGCTCGCGGCGCAGCCGCGATCGTCCGCTGCGGCGAAGGGCAGGCGGGCCCGGGCCGGTGCGCAGGCGAAAGGAAAGAAGCGATGAACGTGTACGAGGGCTCGCTGGTCGCGACCGGTCTGCGCTTCGCGGTGGTCGTCTCGCGGTTCAACTCGCTCGTCACCGAGCAGCTCCTCTCGGGCGCGCTGGACGCGCTCCGCCGCCACGGCGCCGACGAGGCGGCGATCGACGTGTACCGGTGCCCCGGCACGTTCGAGCTGCCCGCGCTCCTGCGGCGCGTCGCCGCGAGCGGCCGCTACGACGCCGTGCTCGCCCTGGGCGCCGTCATCCGCGGCGGGACCCCGCACTTCGAGTACGTCGCGGCCGAGGCGACGAAGGGGGTGGGCGTCGTCGCCATGGAGGCGAGCTGCGCCGTCGCCATGGGGATCCTCACCTGCGACTCGATGGAGCAGGCGCTCGAGCGCGCCGGCCTCAAGGCGGGCAACAAGGGCGCCGAGGCGGCCATGGCCGCCATCGAGCAGGCCAACGCGTTCAAGGCCGCGGCCGGGGTCGGGCGCGCGGGCAAGCGGACGGAGTAGACTCGCCGCATGTCCCAATCGAAGCGCACGAAGGCCCGCGAGCGCGCCGTCCAGGCGCTCTACCAGATCGACGTCGCCGCGACGGACCTCGACGAGGCGCTGTCGCGGTTCTGGAAGAGCTTCGAGCCGGTCGAGCGCGAGGTGATGGACCTCGCGGAGGCGCTCGTGCGCGGCGTGGCGCGGTACCGGCGCGACATCGACGAGGCCATCGAGGGCGTCTCCATCCACTGGCGGCTCGATCGCATGGCGCGCGTCGATCGGAACGTCCTCCGGCTCGCCGTCTACGAGCTCGTCCACCGCTCCGACGCCCCGGTGAAGGTGGTCATCAACGAGGCGATCGAGCTCGGGAAGAAGTACGGCAGCGAGAGCTCCGGCGCGTTCATCAACGGCGTGCTCGACAAGCTCGCGGGCGCCCTGCCGGCGGCGCGGCGCGAGAGCGCGCGCGAGGAGCAGGGGTGACGACCCGCATCGAGACCGCCGAGCTCGGGCTGCCCGCCATCGACGCCCTCGACGTGGACGCGCTCGCCGTCTTCGTCGGCCCGGAGCGGCCGCTGCAGGGGCTGGCGGGCTTCGCGGACTGGCGCCTGTGCGGCCTCATCTCGCGCGCGATCCGCGACGGGAGCTACGGCCCGGACACGGGCGAGGCGCTGCTCCTGCCGTCGGGCGGGCGCATCGCGGTGCCGCGCATCTTCTGCTTCGGGCTGCCCGAGCCGGCGCGCGACGGCGCCACCTTCGCCGCGCAGGCAAGGCGGCTCTGCGAGGCGATGCACAAGGCTGGGAGCCAGAGCTGGGCGGGCGCGCTCCCCGGGGTCGCTGCCGGCGGCGACGTCCCCGCCGGCCGGCTCTTCCTGGAGGCGTTCCTGCCCGTCGCGGCGCGCAAGCTCGTCCTCCTCGGCGACGCGCGCGCGCTCCAGAAGGACCTCGTCGCGGCGCGCGACGCGCTCGGCGCGGCGGGGCTCGACATCGTCACGCCCGTCCTGCGCGTGGAGATGCCGGTCAGGACCGCCGGCTTGCCGCACCCCGGGGCCGTGGTACGATAAGTGAGCCCCGGGACTCGGGTTTCTCCCGGGGTGCCCATGGCCGACCACCCATCCCAGAAAGCACTGGCGGAGTTCATCTCCGAGGCGCAGGAGACCATCGAGGCCCTCGACGAGGACCTCGTCCGCCTCGAGGACACGCGCCAGGGCGAGGAGGCCGATCCCGACACGCTGAACGCGGTGTTCCGGGCTGCGCACTCGCTGA
>DASWDS010000462.1:0-10898 GCA_036395165.1 Anaeromyxobacteraceae bacterium
GCCGAGGTCGCGCTGCGTGCCCGCGCGACCGCGCTGCGCGGCCCCGGCGTCCTCCCGGTGGTGGGCGCCGACGCGGACGGGGAGGCGGCGCTCGCGGCCTGGCTCTCGACCAACGTCCGCACGCAGCGGCAGCCGGGCTTCGTCACGGCCGCGGTCACGCTCCCGCTCGGCGACGTCACCGCCGACCAGCTCCGTATCGTCGCCGACCTCGCGCTCGCCTACGGCGACGGCACGGCCCGGGTCACGGTCGGACAGGATCTGCTGCTGCGCTGGGTCCCCGAGGGCGACGCGCCCGAGCTCTTCCGCCGCCTGGCGGCCGCTGGGCTCGGGAAGGACGCGGCCGGCACCATCGCCGACGTCGTGAGCTGTCCGGGCGCCGAGAGCTGCAAGCTCGCCGTGACCGCCTCGCGCGGCCTCGGGCGCCTCCTCGAGGCCCACCTCCGCACGCGCCCCGACCTCGTCGCCGCCGCCCCGGATCTCACCATCAAGGTGAGCGGGTGCCCGAACGGCTGCAGCCAGCACCACGTCGCGGGCATCGGCCTCCAGGGCAGCTCGCGCAAGGTCGGCGGCCGCGCCGTCCCGCAGTACTTCCTCCTCCTCGGCGGCGGCGTCGACGACGCCGGCGCGCGCTTCGGCCGGCTCACGGCGAAGATCCCGGCGCGGCGCGTGCCCGAGGCCCTGGAGCGCCTCGTCCACCTGTACGGCGCCGAGCGCGCGCCGGGCGAGAGCGCCACCGCCTTCTTCGCGCGCGTGCCGGTCGACCGCGCCAAGGCGGCGCTGCAGGGCCTCGGCGAGCTCACGCCCGAGAGCGCGCGTCCCGAGGACTACGTCGACCCGGGCGAGGACCACGAGTTCCGCCCCGAGGCGACCGAAGGCGAGTGCGCTGCGTGAGCACACACCCACCACGACGAGGCCCACCGATGACGAGCCGCCCCGCGACCCGACGCTTCCCGAGCATCCTGGAGGCGACCCTCGTCGCCGTCCTCGCCTTCGGCCTCGCCGGCGCGCGCCACGCCCTCGCCGCCGAGCCCGCGTCGAAGGCGGTCACGCTCCTCAACGTGTCGTACGATCCGACGCGCGAGCTCTACGAGGACGTGAACGCCGCCTTCGCGAGGCAGTGGAAGGAGAAGACCGGGCAGACCGTCACCGTCAAGCAGTCCCACGGCGGCTCCGGGAAGCAGGCGCGCGCAGTGATCGACGGGCTCGAGGCGGACGTGGTCACGCTCGCGCTCGCCTACGACGTGGACGCGATCGAGAGGGCGGGCCTCGTCAGGCCGGGCTGGGCCTCGCGGCTCCCCGATCGCGCCGCCCCGTACACGTCCACCATCGTCTTCCTCGTGCGCAAGGGGAACCCGAAGGGCGTGAAGGACTGGGCCGACCTCGTGAAGCCGGGGATCCAGGTCATCACCCCGAACCCGAAGACGTCGGGCGGCGCGCGCTGGAACTACCTCGCCGCGTGGGGGCAGGAGCTCCGGCGGACGAAGGACGAGGCGAAGGCGCGCGAGTTCGTCCGCGCCCTCTACAAGAACGTGCCGGTGCTCGACTCCGGCGCCCGCGGCGCGACCACCACCTTCGTCGAGCGCGGGATCGGCGACGTCCTCCTCGCCTGGGAGAACGAGGCCATGCTCGCGCTGAACAAGCTCGGCAAGGACAAGCTCGACATCGTCGTGCCACCCTCGTCCATCCTGGCCGAGCCGCCGGTGGCGGTGGTGGACCGGGTCGTCGAGAAGCGCGGCACCGGCGCCGTCGCGAAGGCGTACCTCGAGTTCCTCTACACGGAGCAGGGCCAGGAGATCGCCGCGCGCAACTCCTACCGGCCCCGCAGCGCGGCGGTCGCGGCGCGGCACGCCGGGGCATTCCCCAGGCTGGTGCTCTTCACCGTGGACGACACGTTCGGCGGCTGGACCAAGGCGCAGGCGACGCACTTCGCCGACGGCGGCGTCTTCGACGCCATCTACCAGCCCGGCAGCTGACGGCGGACGGCGGACGGATCATGGCGCGCGCACGCGGGGTGCTCCCCGGCTTCGGGCTCTCGACCGGGATCACCGTCGCGTGGCTCGGGCTCGTCGTCCTCCTGCCGCTCTCCACGATCGCGCTCAAGACGAGCGCGCTCTCCTGGGCCGACTTCTGGCGCGTGGCGACGAGCCCGCGCGCGCTCGCCTCGTACCGGCTCTCGTTCGGCGCGTCGCTCGTCGCCGCCGCGGTGAACGTCGGCTTCGGCGTCCTCGTCGCCTGGGTGCTCGTCCGCTACCGCTTCCCGGGGCGGTCGCTCGTCGACGCGGTGGTCGACGTGCCGTTCGCGCTCCCGACCGCGGTCTCGGGCATCGCGCTCACCGCCGTCTACGCGAAGAACGGGTGGATCGGCGCGCCGCTCGATCGCCTCGGCGTGCAGGCCGCCTTCGCGCCGCTCGGCGTCGTCATCGCGCTCGTCTTCATCGGGCTCCCGTTCGTGGTGAGGACGGTCCAGCCCGTGCTGGAGGATCTCGAGGCGGACGTGGAGGAGGCCGCGAGCGTGCTCGGGGCGCGCCGCGGCCAGACCTTCCTGCGCGTCCTCCTGCCCGAGCTCGTGCCGCCCGCGCTCACCGGCTTCTCGCTCGCGTTCGCGCGCGCGCTCGGCGAGTACGGGTCGGTCGTCTTCATCTCGGGGAACATGCCGCTCCGAACCGAGATCACGCCGCTCCTCATCATGACGAAGCTCGAGCAGTTCGACTACCCGGGCGCGACCGCGCTCGCGACCGTGATGCTCGGGGCGTCGTTCGTCCTCCTCCTCGCCGTGAACCGGCTGCAGGCGTGGACGAGAGAGCGGAGGGGGGCCGCATGACGACCCCGACCTCGACCTCGACCTCGACCCCGACCTCGACCGCGACCACCTCGACCGCGACCGCGAACCCGACCAAGAGGTCCGCGCATCTCCGCGCCACCCAAGATCCACCCTGGGTCCGCCGCCTCCTCGTCGCCCTCGCGCTCGGGTTCGTCGGCCTCTTCGTCCTCCTCCCCACGGCCGCCGTCTTCCACGAGGCGCTGCGCAAGGGCGTCGGAGTCTACCTGGCGGCGCTGGCCGACCCGGAGGCGCTCGCCGCCATCCGCCTCACGCTCGTCACCGCCGCCGTCGCGGTGCCCCTCAACACCGTCTTCGGCCTCGCCGCGGCCTGGTGCATCACGCGCTTCCGGTTCCGTGGGAAGAGCGTCCTCGTCTCGCTCATCGACCTCCCCTTCGGCGTGTCGCCGGTCATCTCGGGCATGGTGACGATCCTCCTCTTCGGCGCACAGGGCCTCTTGGGCCCGTGGCTCGCCGCGCACGGGCTGCGCGTGGTCTTCGCGGTGCCCGGGATCGTGCTCGCGACCGTCTTCGTGACCTTCCCCTTCGTCGCGCGCGAGCTCATCCCCTTCATGGAGGCGCAGGGCACCGAGGAGGAGGAGGCGGCACACGTGCTCGGCGCGGGCGGGTGGCAGATCTTCTTCCGCGTCACGCTCCCCAACGTGAAGTGGAGCCTCCTCTACGGGATCATCCTCTGCAATGCACGGGCGATGGGGGAGTTCGGCGCCGTGTCGGTCGTCTCGGGCCACATCCGCGGCGAGACCAACACGGTCCCGCTGCACGTCGAGATCCTCTACAACGAGTACAACTTCGCGGCCGCCTTCGCCGTCGCCTCGCTGCTCGTGCTGCTCGCGGGCGTGACGCTCGTCGCGAAGAAGCTGGTCGAGTTCCAGGCTCGGCGCGCCCGCGCCGCGAGCCGGTAGCCCCCCGGAGCATCCATGTCCATCGACATCCGCGGCGTCACGAAGGCGTTCGACGGGCACGAGGTCCTCTCCGACGTGTCGATCCACGTCCCGTCCGGCGAGCTGGTCGCGCTCCTCGGGCCGTCCGGCTGCGGGAAGACGACGCTCCTGCGCATCGTGGCGGGCCTCGAGGCGCCCGACGCCGGTGAGGTGCTGCACGAGGGCGAGGCCGTCGGCGGGAAGAGCGCGCGCGACCGCAATGTCGGGCTCGTCTTCCAGCACTACGCCCTCTTCCGCCACATGACGGTCTCGGAGAACGTGGCCTTCGCCCTCCAGGTCCGCCGCCGCCCGCGGGCCGAGGTGAAGGCGCGCGTCCAGGAGCTGCTCGGGCTCGTCCAGCTCGAGGGGCTCGAGCGGCGATATCCGACGCAGCTCTCGGGCGGCCAGCGCCAGCGCGTCGCGCTCGCGCGCGCGCTCGCCACCGAGCCGCGCGTGCTCCTGCTGGACGAGCCGTTCGGCGCGCTCGACGCGCGCGTTCGCGAGGAGCTGCGCCGCTGGCTGCGCCGCCTGCACGACGAGATCCACGTCACGACGGTCTTCGTCACGCACGACCAGGAGGAGGCCTTCGAGGTGTCGGACCGCGTCGTCCTCATGAACCGCGGCCGCGTCGAGCAGGTGGGGACGCCGCGCGAGGTGTTCGAGGAGCCCGCGACCCCGTTCGTGATGCGCTTCCTCGGGAGCGTCAACGTCCTGCCCGGGCACCTCACCGGCGGGCGGGCGCGGGTCGGCGCGCTCGAGTTCGACGCGCCGGCCGCGGCTGCCGACGGCGGCGCCCACGTCTATGTCCGCCCGCACGAGCTCGAGCTCTCGGCCACGCCCGGCCCCGACAGCTTCACGGTCGAGGTGGTGCGCGCCACCCCGCTCGGAGCCTCGGTCCGCGTGGAGCTCGCGACGCCGGTCGGACCGCTCGAGGCCGAGATCGACGCGCGCCGCGCCGAGTCGCTCGCGCTCGCCCCGGGGCAGCGCCTCTTCGCGGCGCCGCGGCGCCTGCGCGTCTTCGCGGGCGACCCGCCGGACAGCCTCACCGCCAGCGGGCTGTAAGTCGCCGGCAGGACGGGCGCTTTCCGTTCGCTGTCCGCTATAGCAGAGCTTCTGCTTGACAATCGCTCCGCTATAGCGGATATTCATCCGTGAAGGGGAGAACGCCTCCATGAGCCAGTCCGCCGCCGCCGTGATCGACCTCGACTCCTTTCGCCGCGAGCGGCAGCAGCGTGCCGAGCGCCCCGAGCGCCCGGCGCCTCGCCCGCTGCCCTCGCCCGTCTGCATGGTCCCCGTCCTGGTCGCGTGGATCCCAGTCTGGCCGGTGGCGTGAGCGGCATGGAGGCGAGCGCCGGGACCGCCTCGTCGGACCTCACGCCGATCGTCGGGGCGAATCTCCGGCGCCTGCGCGTGCGCCGGGGGCTCTCGCTGGAGCGGCTCTCCAAGGCGTGCGGCGTGTCGCGCGCCATGCTCTCGCAGGTGGAGCTGGGCCAGAGCACGCCGACCATCAACGTGGTCTGGAAGATCGCGAGCGCGCTGGGCGTCCCCTTCTCCGCGCTCATCTCGTCGAAGGACGGCACGGGCGTGTCGGTGCTGCGCCAGGCCCAGGCGAAGGTGCTGGCGAGCCGCGACGGCGCGTTCAGCTCGCGCGCGCTCTTCCCCTTCGACGAGCCGCGGCGCGTCGAGTTCTACGAGCTGCGCCTCGCCCCGCGCGGCACGGAACACGCCGAGGCGCATCCGCCGGGCACGACCGAGAACCTCGTCGTCGCGCAGGGCAGCGTGACGGTCGAGCTCGCGGACCAGCGCGAGACGCTCGGCCCCGGCGACGCCATCGTGTTCGAGGCGGACATCCCGCACGCCTACGTGAACGCGGCCGGCGCCGAGGCCGTCATGTACCTCGTCATGACCTACGCCGACAGCGTCGGCTGAGTCCCCGCGGTCGCGCGCCGCTACTTCTCGTCGCGCATCCCCATCATCATCGGCATCCCGTTGCACGACATCATGCACGGCATGCCCATCGCCATCATGGCGTTCATGGCGTTGCAGCGCTCGGTCATCATCCCCATGCCCGAGCCCATGCCCGAGCCCTCCATGGGCATCATCTTGACGACCATCCCGTCCTTGGTCATCTCGCAGGTCATCCGGCACATCATCGGCATCGCCATCATCGGCATGCCCATGGGCATCATGCCGGGCATCATGCCTGGCATCATCCCGCCCATCATCGAGGGCATCATGCCGGGCATCATCCCGTTCGGCATCATGCCGGGCATGCCGCCCATCATCGGCATCATTCCCGGCATCATCCCGTTCGACATCATGCCGGGCATCATCCCGCCCATCGGCATCGGCATCGGCATCGGCATCGGCATCGGCATCGGCATCATCATCGGCATGCCGGCGTTCTGCATCGGCATGCCGCCGGGCATGGGCATCGGCATCGCGCTCATCGGGGTCATCACGGGCTCCTTGGGTTTCGCCGAGGGGTGGCGAACGAGGCTCAGGTACGCCCGCGGCCGCGCGCCCGCAACGCACCATACCGGGCGTCGCGCGCTTTCGTCCGCCAGCCCGGATTTCCAGCCGCGATGATGGCCGTTTCCGCCGCACGGGCGGACATGCGTCCACAACAATGGAAAGGGGCCCCGCCATGGAGCCCCGTTCCGGATGGGCGGAGCTGGCGGCAGCCGCTACCTCGCCGGCTCCTCGAAGAGCCAGGTCGAGAGGTAGCGCTCGCCCGTGTCGGGCAGGACCACCACGATGAGCTTGCCCTCGTTCTCGGGGCGCTTCGCCACCTCGAGCGCCGCCCACAGCGCGCCGCCGCAGCTGATGCCGGAGAGGATGCCCTCCTCCTTGCACAGGCGCCGCGCCAGCACCGCCGAGTCGTCGTTCGAGACGGTGATGACCTCGTCGATGACGGCCTTGTTGAGGACCTTCGGCACGAAGCCTGGGCCCCAGCCCTGGATCTTGTGCGGGCCTGGCTTGCCGCCCGAGATGACCGGCGAGTCCTTCGGCTCGGCCGCGATGATCCTCACGCTCGGCTTCCGCTTCTTCAGGACCTCGCCCACCCCGGTGATGGTGCCGCCCGTGCCGGTGCCGCCGACGAAGATGTCGATCTTGCCGTCGGTGTCTCGCCAGATCTCCTCGGCGGTGGTCGTGCGGTGGATCTCGGGGTTCGCCGGGTTCTCGAACTGCTGGAGGACGAGGTAACGCTTGTCCTGCGCCGCCAGCTCGTCGGCCTTGGCGATGGCGCCCTTCATGCCCTCGGCGCCGGGCGTGAGGATGAGGTCGGCGCCGAGCGCCTTGAGCAGCTTCCGCCGCTCGACGCTCATCGTCTCCGGCATGGTGAGGACGATGCGGTAGCCCTTCGCGGCCGCGGCGAACGCGAGCCCGATGCCGGTGTTGCCGCTCGTCGGCTCGAGCAGGATCGTGTCCGCCTTGATCTTCCCCTCGCGCTCGGCGGCCTCGATCATCGAGACGCCGATGCGGTCCTTCACGGAGGAGAGCGGGTTGAAGCTCTCCAGCTTCGCCACGACCTGCGCCTTCAGGCCCGCGGTGATGCGGTTCAGGCGTACGAGCGGCGTGTTGCCGATGGTCTTGGTGATGTCCTGGTAGATGCGCATGTCCGTTCCTTTGTCCCGGCGCGCGCCGGCGGGCCCGTGGTGATGAATCCGTCCGTTATAGCGGCAGTCGAGCCGATTTGCATCTGCGAACGTCGCCGGGACACGCCCCGGCGGGGCGTCTTCCAACACGAAGCTCGACCAACACGAAGCTCGACGGCCGGCGTAGGCCCGCCGGGTCGGGCAGCGGCAGACCGGCCGCGGGCGCCCCACCCCTTCGGGAAGCTTGCGCGCACCACCCACATCGGCTGAGGTTGCGCTTCACAACTCGTGCGGAGTTTCACCATGAGTCAACATCGCCCGCGCGCCGCCGCCCCGCGCCATCTCGCGCTCGCCACCGCCATGGTGACGTTCGGCCTTGCGCTCCCTCGCGGCGCGGAGGCGGCGGAACCGCCGAAGAAGCCTCCTGCGGCCAAGCGCGGCCCCGCCGCTGCGGCGAAGTCGCCCGAGGCGGCGGCGCCCATCACGGACGCGACGGTCGACCCGGCGATCTGGGGCAAGGAGTGGCCGCTCCAGTACGAGACCTATCTCAAGACCGTCGACCAGGTCCGGACCAAGTACGGCGGGTCCGAGGCGCTGCCGCGCACGCCCGACGAGGCGGATCCCCGCTCGGTCGTGTCGCAGTCCAAGATCGAGGAGGACCCCCGCCTCAAGACGATGTGGTCGGGGTACGCGTTCAGCGTGGACTTCCGCGAGGAGCGCGGCCACGCCTACATGCTCGACGACCAGACGTTCACGAAGCGTCAAGCAGTCGTCAAGCAGCCCGGGACGTGCATGCAGTGCCACGCCTCCGTGTACGCGCTCGAGAAGAAGCTCGGCGACGGCGATCTCGTAAAGGGCTTCGAGAAGGTGAACCAGCTGCCGTACGCCGAGGCGCGCAAGCTCGTCACGCACCCGGTCTCCTGCATCGACTGCCACGACCCGAAGGACATGTCGCTCCGGGTCACGCGCGTCGCCTTCATGGAGGGGATGAAGGCGCTCAAGGCGTCGCAGGGCGTGAAGGGCTACGACGTGAACCGCGACGCGAAGCCCGAGGAGCTGCGCGCGTTCGTGTGCGGCCAGTGTCACGACGAGTACTACTTCAAGGGCCCCGAGAAGCGGCTCGTCTTCCCCTGGGCGAAGGGGCTCGGCGTGGATCGGATCATCGAGTACTACGACGAGATCGGCTTCAAGGACTGGGTGCACAAGGACACCGGCGCGCCCGTCCTGAAGGCGCAGCACCCCGAATTCGAGATGTGGAACCAGGGCATCCACGGCCACTCGGGCGTGACCTGCGCCGACTGCCACATGCCGAAGATCGAGCACAAGGGCCAGATCATCAGCGATCACCAGGTGAACAGCCCCATCCTCAAGATCAGGGCCTCCTGCATGCCCTGCCACCGACAGTCGGAGCAGGAGCTGAAGGCGCGGGTCGAGGCCGAGCAGGACCGCTTCCACGGCCAGCGGAACGTGGCGATGGACGCGCTCGTCTCGCTCATCGGGGATCTGAAGAAGGCGAGGGAGGCGGGGAGGAGCGACGAGGAGCTCGCGGCGCCGCGGTATCTGCAGCGGCGCGCCCAGTTCCTGCTCGACTTCGTGGAGGCCGAGAACTCGACCGGGTTCCACGCGCCTCAGGAGGCGATGCGGATCCTGGCCGAGTCGGTGGACTTCGCGCGGCAGGGGCAGCTCGCGCTGCGCGATCCCTCCTTCGTGCCGACGGTCAAGGTGGTCGCCATCTCGACCGCGGCGCCGGGGCCGAACCAGCAGACCGGCGCGCCCGCGCAGCAGCAGGGCCCGAAGAAGTAGGACCCCTTCTCTCGCCCGCGCCGTCCGCTCCCCGCCGGGCTCGGCAGCACAACCCGCAGGAGGCTCCATGCACGCCGTCCGCAGCACCTTCGCCACCCTGGCCGCGCTCCTCGCCGCGACGGCCCTCGCGCAGACCACGCCCACCAGCCCCGCGGCGCAGGCGCCGACCTCGCAATGCGTGGCATGTCACCAGAAGATCACGCCCACCATCGTGTCCGACTGGAGGCTGTCGAAGCACAGCCAGAACAGCGTCTCGTGCGACACCTGCCACGGCTCGGGCCACACGTCGCGCGACGACGTCGCGCGCGTGAAGCTGCCCACCCCGGACACCTGCGCGCAGTGCCATGCCCAGCAGGTGGACCAGTTCAAGAAGTCGAAGCACGCCTTCTCGTGGGCGGCGATGAAGGCGATGCCGACCTTCCACTACCAGCCGATGGCGCTCATGGAGGGTCAGAAGGGCTGCGGCGGCTGCCACAAGATCGGCCTCAAGAGCGACGCCGACATGCGCGACGTGAAGAAGGCGGGCGGCGGGTTCGGCAACGCGTCCTGCGACGCCTGCCACACCCGTCACAGCTTCCGCATCGAGGAGGCGCGCTCGCCGCAGGCCTGCCAGACCTGCCACATGGGCTTCGACCACCCGCAGTGGGAGATGTACTCCGGGTCGAAGCACGGCGTGCGGAACGAGCTGAAGCAGAAGGGCATCATCCCGGCCGACTCGGCCGCGCCCACCTGCCAGACCTGCCACATGCAGGGCGGCAACCACGAGGTCCGCACGGCATGGGGCTTCCTCGCGGTGCGGCTGCCCATGCCCGAGGACAAGCAGTGGGCCGCCGACCGGGCCACCATCCTGCAGGGCCTGGGCGTGCTCGATCCGTCGGGCAAGCCGACGGCCCGCCTCGACGTGGTGAAGGCGGCGCAGGTGGCGCGGCTCACGCAGGAGGAGTTCGACGCCGCCCGCAAGCCGATGCTCGAGACGTGCAACAAGTGCCACTCGTCGAACTTCGTCCAGGTGCAGTTCAAGAACGCCGAGGAGCTCATCCGCGACGCCGACCACCTCATGGCGGAGGGCATCCGCACGGTGGCGGCGCTCTACCAGGACGGCGTCCTGAAGAAGCCGAAGGACTACGCCTACGCCTTCCCCGACCTGCTCACCTTCCATGACGCGCCCACCGTGCCCGAGCAGAAGCTCTTCGTGATGTTCCTCGAGCACCGCATGCGGACGTTCCAGGGCGCGTTCCACAACAACCCCGACTACGCGCTCTGGTACGGCTGGAGCGAGATGGTCCGCGACCTCGCCGAGATCAAGGAGGCCGCCGCGAATCTGCGGTCGAAGGCGGGAAAGCCCGAGAAGGCGAAGAAGGGCTGAGCGCCGGGCCCGCGGCATTCCTTCACGACGTCGCCGAAGCTGCGACCCGATGGCGCGCCCGCTGTCGGGTTGCAGCGCTTTCTTGCGGGAGGTCGGGGCGGCTGCAAGTCCGCCGTGTCGCCGATCATGCGTCGGCTGGTGCGCCATCGACGCCGCCGATCGCGATCCCGGCCGCTCCGCCGACGCCCAGCTCCCAGCGGAGCCGGTCCGGCGCCCGGCCGCGCACGCGGACGTACCCACGGTGCACGCCGTGGAGGTGGTGGGCGGCGCAGATCCCGACGAGGTTCTCGGGCTCATCACGACCGCCCGATGACCGGTACAGCACGTGATGCGCGTGCAGCGCCGCGCGGCTGCAGCCCGGCACCTGACAG
>DASWDS010000463.1:0-4758 GCA_036395165.1 Anaeromyxobacteraceae bacterium
CCTCGCGCCGGCGCGCCGGCTGCTCGATCGCGCGCTCGCCGCCGCGCCGCGCTTCGTCCCGGCCCGGCTCGCGCTCGCCGACCTGCACGAGCAGGCGGGACTCGTCGCGCGAGCCCGCAGCGAGCGCCAGGCCGTCGCCCACGGCGAGCCGTTCCACCCGGGCGCGGTCACCGCCGCGGCGCGCGCCGAGCGCGCGCGGGACCGCCTCGACGAGGCAGCGCTCCTGCTCCGCAAGTCGCTCGCGCTCCGGTACGACGACGCGTCGGCGCGGGCGACCCTGGTCCAGGTGCTCCTCGACGCGGGGGACCTCGACGGCGCGGTGCGCCTCCTCGAGGAGGCGATCCGGCTCGAGCCGGCCGACCTGCAGGCGCGGCTGCGCCTCGCCGACCTCCTCGCCTCGAACGGCCGCAGCGACGAGGCCGAGGCCGCCTACGCGGCCGCCCTCCGCATCGCGCCCGAGGAGGCCGAGATCGAGGAGCGGCGGGGCCAGGCGCGGCTCCGCGCCGGGCGCACGCAGGAGGCGCTGCAGGACTTCCAGGCCGCGCTCGAGCTCAGGCCGCAGAACCCGCAGCTGAAGGAGCTCGTGCGCGCCATCGAGCCCGCCCGCGAGCGCTTCGAGAAGCCGTACCTCTACGACGCGCGCGGGCTCGGTCGCGCCGCGCCGGCGCCGCAGCCGGACGACGACGCGGTCGTGCTCGGCGACCTCAAGGTGACGCGCGTCTACCCGTCCGGCCTCTCCTCCACCTTCACCCAGATCGTGGTCAAGGTGCTCACGCAGCGCGGCGTGGACGCGTGGCGTACCTGGTCCACCGGCTACACGCCGGACCGGCAGGAGGTCCGCGTCGAGCGCGCCCGCATCGTGAAGCCCGACGGGTCGGTGGTCGAGACCTTCCAGGAGAGCGACCGCAGCGCGAGCGAGCCCTGGTACCGCCTCTACTACGACACCCGCACGCGCCAGCTCGCCTTCCCCGCGCTCGCGCCGGGCGACCTCCTCGAGATCGCCGTCCGCCACGACGACGTCGCCAGCGAGAACCTGCTCTCCGACTACTTCGGCGACCTCACGTTCATGGGCGACGGGGTGCGCAAGGCGCGCGTGGACTACGTGCTCCTCGTCCCGGAGGGGCGGCGCATCTTCGCGAGCGATCCGGCGGGCGCCTCCGTCGAGCGCGCCCAGCGCACGCTGCCCGGCGGCGTCGTGGAGCGCCGCTGGACGGTGCGCGACGTGCAGCGCATCCGCACGGAGCCGGGGATGCCGGGCTGGAGCGAGGTCACGCCGTACGTGCACGTCTCGACCTACGAGAGCTGGGACGACGTCGCGCGCTTCTACTGGGGCCTCGTGCGCGAGCAGCTCACGCCCACGCCCGAGATCCGCGACGCCGCGCTCCGGATCGCCGGCGAGGTGCGCGCCGAGCGGCGCCGCCGAGGCGAGCCGGAGGCGGGCGACGCGCTCGCGCTCGTGCAGGCCGTGCACAGCTTCGTCGTCACGAACACGCGCTACGTCGGCCTCGAGTTCGGCATCCACGGGTTCAAGCCGTACCGGGTCGACCAGATCCTCGAGCGGCGCTTCGGCGACTGCAAGGACAAGGCGAGCCTCACCCACGCGCTGCTGGAGTCGCTGGGGATCGACTCGCGGCTCGTCCTCTTGCGCATGCGCCGCCTGGGGCGGATGCCCGAGAAGCCCGCCTCGCTCGCGGTGTTCAACCACGCCATCCTCTACGTGCCGGCGCACGACCTCTGGCTCGACGGGACCGCCTCGTACTCGGGGTCACGCGACCTGCCGGGGGAGGACCGCGGCGCGACCGTGCTCGTCGTGAACCCCGGCGCGCCGGCCCGCTTCGCCACCATCCCCGAGGGGAAGCCCGAGGACAACGCCAGCGCGAGCCGGTACGAGGTGGCGCTGGCGCCGGACGGGAGCGCGGTGGTGAGCGGCGAGGCGCGCGTGACGGGCGTCCACGCGCCGAGCTACCGGCGCGCCTACGCGGCCGAGCACGATCGCCGCGCCCAGCTCGAGCAGGCGATGAGCCGCACCTTCCCCGGTCTCACCGTGAAGGAGGTGGCGGTCTCGGATCTCGCCCGGCTCGAGGACGGCGTGACGATGCGCTTCTCGCTCGCCCTGCCGCGCCTCGCGGAGCGGGACGGCGACGCGCTGCGCTTCCTGCCCTTCGGCGGGAGCCACCGCTACGCGGAGGGCCTGGCGCCGCTCTCGTCCCGCCGCTTCGACCTCGTGGTGGGCGAGCCCTGGGAGAGCCGCCTCGCCTACCGCTACGCGCTGCCGCGCGGGTTCACGAGCGCCGAGCTGCCCGCGCCGGTGAGCCTCGACGCGCCCTTCGCCGCGTTCGAGGTGAGCTACCGCGAGGACGGCGGGGCGGTGGTCGCCGAGGCGCGCATCACCGTCAAGACGGGCCGCGTGAGCGCGGCCGACTACCCGGCCTTCCGCGAGTTCCTCGCCAAGGTGGACCGCGCGCTCGCGCGCCCCGTGCGCGTCGGCCCGCCGCGGGAGCCCACGCACACCGCCGCCCGGGCCATGGAGAAGCATGGGTCCTGATCCGACGCCGCCCTCGCGCCGGCGCGGGCCCCCCGCCGCGGCCCTCGCGGCGCTCGCCGCAGGCGCCGCGCTCGCCGCCACCGGCTGCGCGACGGCGCGGGCGCCTCTCGATCGCCCCGCAGGCGACGGCGCCGCCGCGGTCGCCTCGGCGCGGGAGCTCTCGACCGCCGGGTTCGACGCCTTCCTCGTCCGGAACGACGCCGCGACCGCCGAGCGCCGCTTCGACCTCGCCGTCCGGCGCGACGCGCGCGATCCGTGGGCGCGGATCGGATCGGCGCTCCTCGCGCGCCGCCGCCTCGACGACCCCGCCGAGGCGGCGCACCTCGTCGCGCTCGTCGCGGGCTCGCCCGGCCACCCGCTCGTCCCGGCGGCGGCGCGCCGCCTGGGCGAGCTCGCCGACGTCTCGCCCGCGCTCGCGCAGACGGTGGAGACGGGCCTCGCGCCCGTGCAGGGGCGCGTCGAGGGGCTCGCGGCGGTCCGCGTCCGCTCCGCGCTCGCCAGCGCCGCGGCCGCGCTCGGCGATCGCGAGCGCGCCGAGCGGCTGCGCGCCGAGAACGGAGCCGTCACCGTCTGGACGATGGCCGGTCCCTTCGGCGCGCTCCACGCGCTCGAGCTCGACACGCCCTTCGCGCCCGAGCAGGGCGCGCTCCCGGAGAGCGCGCCCGCGCCGGCGGGTCTCCCGCCCGTCCCGACGCGCGCGCTGCCGTGCCCCGAGGGCGCGCTCGCGCTCGACGGGGAGCCCGGCGGCGGAGATCTCTTCTACCTGGCGGTGGACGCGACCCTCGCGCGCGGCGGCGACTACCTGCTCACCGTGGGCGGCACGACCAGCCTGCGCGCCTTCCTCGACGGCGCGCCCGTCGTGGAGCGGCGCGCCTACGCGGGGTTCCCGCCGCTCGCGCAGGTCGTCCCGCTCGCGCTCGGCAAGGGGTCGCACCGGCTCCTCGTCAAGATCGGGCGCGGTGGGGCGCGGGCCCACCTCGCCGTCTCCCTCGCCCGCGCCGACGGATCGCCGTCGGACGCGGCGTTCACCGCGGTCGCGCCGGGGACGCCCGGCCCCCCCGTGCGCGCGGCCCGGCTACCGCCCGTCCTGAACCTCGCGCGCGATCTCGTGGCGCGGCTCGAGCGCGAGGCGCGGCCCGCGGTCGCGCGCCTCGTCGCCGCCCGCGACGCCCTCGAGGGGGATCGCGAGGCCGCGAAGGCGCTCCTCGACGAGGCAGTCGCCGGCGTGCCCATGTCGGCTGCGCTCCTCACCGCACGCGCCGATGCCCGGCGGGACGACCCGACGCTCTCGGAGCGCATCGGCCGGGCGCGCGCCGAGGCCGACCTCGACCGGGCGCTGGCGGCCGATCCCCGCGACGCCGCCGCACGCCTGAGGCGCGCCGAGCTGGCCCGCGCCGGAGAGCGGCTCGACGACGCGGCAGCGCTCCTCGACGCGCTCGCGGAGGCGGATGCGGCCCGCCCGCGGGCCCTCCTCGCGCGCGCGCGGCTCGCCCAGGCGCGCGGCCTCGCCGAGCGGGCCGAGCATTTCGCGGACGAGGCCCGCCGCCGCGACGGCGACTGTGCCGCTCTCGACCTCCTCCTCGACCTCGCCACGCGCCGCGACGCGCTCGCGCGCCAGGACGAGCTCGCGGCCGCGCTGGGGCGCTGCCCCAACGGCCGCGAGCGCCTCTCCGACCACCGCCGCCGCCGGGGCGACCTCGCCGCCGCGCTCGCCGCCGCGTCGGAGGTCGTCCGCTCGGCGCCGGCCCGGGTGGACGCGCGCCTCGCGCGGGCGGCGCTGCTCGCCGCGAGCGGCGATCCGCGCGCGGCGGCGGACGACCTCGCTGACCTGGCGCGGCTCTGGCCCCGCGACCCCCGCCTCGAGAAGCGCCGCGCCGAGCACCTGGAGGCGGCGGGCGACGCCGCCGGTGCGCGCGCCGCGCGGGAGCGCGCGCTCCTCCTCGACGGTGCCGACCTGGCGCTCAGGCGCGCGATGGCGCTCGAGGACGGCAACGAGCCGCTCGACGACCTCGACGAGGACGGGCCGAAGGCGATCGCCGCCTACCGCGCCGCGAAGCGCGGCTGGGACACGTCCAGCGTGACGGTGCTCGACTTCGGTGCCGTCGAGGCGCACCCCGGGGGCGCCTTCACGGAGCGCGTCCACAGCGTCGTCGAGGCCCGCGATCAGCGGGCGGTGGACCACGTCGGCGAGGTGGCGGTGCCCGAGGGCGCCG
>DASWDS010000464.1:0-2551 GCA_036395165.1 Anaeromyxobacteraceae bacterium
GCGCCTGCGTCGGCCTCGGCGTCTCCCCGAACGCCATCACCGTCGCGAGCACGCTCCTCACCGGCGTCGCCGCCGCGCTGCTCGCCGCCGGCCGGCTCTCCATGGGCGGGTGGCTCTACCTGTTCGCGGCCAGCCTCGACCTCGTGGACGGCCGGGTCGCGCGCGCGCAGGGCAGCTCGACGAAGGCGGGCGCGTTCCTCGACTCGACCCTCGACCGCGTGGCGGAGCTGCTCGTGTTCGCCGGGCTGGCGGTCCACTTCCGCGACACCCCCGGGCTCTACGCCGCGCTCGGCGCCGCGTCCGCGTCGGTCGTCGTGTCGTACGCGCGCGCCCGCGGCGAGGCGCTCGGCGTCACCGGCGAGGCGCGCGTCGGCGGCATGCAACGCGCCGAGCGCGTGGTGCTCACGGGGATCCCGTGCGCGCTCGCGCCCATCTTCGACGCGATCTTCGGGCCGCACGCGGGTGGCCTCGTCGCGGGCAGCGCCGTCGCGCTCCTCGCGATCGTGACGACCGTGACCGCCGCGCGCCGCAGCCATGCCATCTACCGCGTGCTGCGCGGCGCGGCGCCCGAGCCGACCCGGACCTTCGGCAACGTCCGCTGGCTCGACGTGGCTCGCCGCCGCGCGCGCTTCGGGCGCTGAGGGTTGATCCATCCTCGCCGCGACGGTAAAGCCCCCTGCTGCGCCGGGGAAGTCGTTGCCGCCCCCGAGTGCGCGTGGTAAGGGGGATCGCGTGAAAGGCCCACCCGCCCGGCACGAGGAGCCGAAGGAGCAGCTCCCGGCCGTCGAGGGCATCATCCTGGACGCCGGCGAGCTCGAGCCCGGTGATCGCGTGGTGTACCCGAACCAGGGTGTCTGCCAGATCACCGGCATCGAGGCGAAGGAGATCGCGGGCCAGAAGCTGGAGCTCGTGCGCATGGAGCGCGAGGAGGACGGCGCGGCCGTCCTCGTGCCGAAGGGCAAGGTGCCCACCATCGGCCTCCGCAAGGTCGCGAGCGGCGATCAGATCGAGGGCGTCTTCCACTACCTCGCCGCGCAGTACGACGACCCGGAGCTCGACTGGAAGGTGCGGCACCGCGACAACGCCGATCGGCTCATCGCGGGCGGGGTGCTGGGCGTGGCCGAGGTGGTGAAGGGGCTGCACGCGCTCTCGCGGATCCGGCCGCTGCCGGCGAAGGAGCGCGAGCAGTACGACAACGCGCGCCACCTCCTCGTGCACGAGGTCGCGGTGTCACTGGCGGTGCCGCCTGCGCTCGCCGAGGACTACATCGACTACGCGCTCATGCCGCCGCCGGGGGTGACCTTCAAGCTGAAGCCGCCGCCGAAGCCCGTCGAGCTGCCGTCGCGGCCGCGCCGGAAGGTGACCCGCACCGACGACGAGGAGCTCGGGCTCGACGAGCTCGGCCTCGACCTCGACCTCCCGGAGGTCCCGGGCGCGATCGGCGAGACGCCCGACGCCCCTGAGGCGGTCGGGGGCGAGGAGGCCGTGGCCATCCCGGGCATTCCGCTCCCGGACGACATCCCGGCGGCGGAGACCGACGCGGAGCCCTCCGAGGAGGCCGACGCCGAGCCGGTAGACGAGGCGGAGGCGGAGGCGGACGAGGAGGTCCCCGCGGCGAGGAAGGCGCCGGTGGCCAAGAAGCCCGCCGCCGCGCCGCGCCCGGAGGCCAAGGCGAAGCCAGCCCCGAAGAAGGCGCCCGCGCCCAAGCCCGCGCCCAAGAAGGTGGAGAAGCCCGCCCCGAAGAAGGCGCCCCCGAAGAAGCCCGCGCCCAAGGCCGCGCCGAAGAAGCCCGCTCCCAAGGGGAAGAAGAAGTGATCCGGATCGTGACGCTCGAGCACTTCGACGAGGGGGACATCGCCTTCCTCTCGCGCACGCTCTTCCAGGCCTTCGGCCTCGGCACGGAGCACGCCGGCGAGCGGCCGCTCCCGAAGGAGGCCGAGCAGGACGACGATCGCTACGACGCGGTGACGCTGGTGGCGGAGGTGAACCCCATCAAGACGTTCGCCGACGACAAGGTGCTCTACCTCACGTCGGCGCCGCTCGCGATCCAGGCGGGCCCGCTCGGCGAGCCGCCGTGCTGGAGCTTTGCCCAGTACGGAGGGGAGAAGGCGGTCGTCTCGACCTCACGCTTCCCGGCGCGCGGCGTCACCGAGGCGTCGATCGAAGCCTGGCGCAAGCGCCTCGCGCGCGAGTCGATCCACGCCGTCGGCCACCTCTGGGACCTGCACCACTGCTACGACGCGCGGTGCGCCATGCACCCGTCGTGGTCGCCGTCCTTGCCGGCTTCGCCCGAGGCCGACCTCTGCACCTTCGACCGCGACAAGAGCGAGCGGAAGATCCGGCTCGCGAAGACCTAGAGACGTGAGGAGCACGGCGTCCGCATTCGCCCGCGAGCGCCTGTCGTCCCTGCGCGCCTCCGCGGCACGCACCGCCGCGCTCGCCTCGCGCCTCGCCCCCCTCGTCCTCCGCCGCGTCTGGCCCCCCCGCCCACGCCACGCGGCGGCGCTCCTCGCGGCCGGCGTCGCCATCCTCGGCCTCCAGGGGATGGCCT
>DASWDS010000465.1:0-1929 GCA_036395165.1 Anaeromyxobacteraceae bacterium
AGCCGGAATCGCCCTGGAGAGCAGCTCGAGCGCCTCCTCGACCCGGAACGGCTTCTCGAAGAACCCCGCTGCGCCGAAGCGGGCCGCCTCCGCCGCGTAGTGCGCGCCTCGCAGGACGCCCGAGACGGCGACGCACGGCACGCCGCGATCGCGCAGGGCGACGAGGAACGCGTCGCCGCGGACGTCGGGCAGCGGGAGGTCCACGATGGCCGCGTCGGCGCCGCTCGCGTCCAGCTCGGCCAGCGCAGCGCGGCCGCCGCGGAGCACCACCGCCGACGCGCCGAGCGCGGTCGCCGCTGCCGCGACGAGACATCCCAGCTCCTCGCCCTCTTCGACGACGAGGAGTCGCTTTCCGCTGAGCGGCACGCCTCGAATGTAGCACGCGACCCGGCGGGTCGAGCCGCTGGCGCGCGCGGGCGAGCTTCGCTACGCTCGGCGGGTGCCGCTCGCATTCCACCACCTGGCGATCCAATGCTGGGACCTCCCGGCGTGCGAGCGCTTCTACCGCGAGGTGCTCGGGCTCGAGGTGGTGCGGCGCTGGGCGCGCGACGGCGGCGGAGACCGGAGCGTGTGGCTCTCGCTGGGCGACGGGTTCCTGGCGCTCGAGCGGGCGATCTCCGAGACCGGCGCGCCCGACCCCACGCCGGCGTCGGGCGCCGCGTGGCGCGACGGGCGGGCCGGCCTGCACCTCATCGCGCTCCGCATCCGGGCGGAGGAGCGGGCGAGCTGGGAGGCGCGGCTCGCCGCGAGCGGCGTCGCCGTCGTGCATCGCACGCGCTGGACGCTCTACGTCCGCGACCCCGAGGGGAACCGGGTCGGCCTCTCGCACCACCCGGACGACGTGTGATCTTCGACCGCCGGCGCTACGGCAAGGACAACTACGTCTACCTCCTCGCCGAGGGCAGCGACGCCGCGCTGGTCGATCCCGGCGACGCCGGCGTCGCGCTCGCGCTCGCGGACGCGCACGGGGTCCACCCGGGCTTCGTGCTCCACACGCACGGCCACCCCGACCACACCGGCGGCACGGCCGAGGTGGCGAGGCGCCTCGGAGCGGTCGTGCACGGCAGCGCCGGCGACGCGCCCTGGTACTCGCCCGACATCGACGTCTCGGGCCAGGCCGAGGTCGCGCTGGGTGGGCTCCGCGTGCGCGTCCACGACGTGCCCGGGCACACCCCGGGTTCGGTGCTCTATGTCTGGCGCGGCCGGCTCTTCAGCGGGGACACGCTCTTCTGGGGAGGCGCCGGGAATTGCCGGCACGGCGGCGATCCAGCCCGCCTCGCGGCGAGCTTCCTCGGGGTCGTCTCCCGGCTCGACGGCGGGCTGGAGGTCCATCCCGGACACGATTACGCCGAGGCGAACCTGCCGTTTGCGCTCGACCTCGAGGCGGGCAACGCCGCCGCGGCGGCCGCGCACGCCCAGCTCGCCGCCGCCCGCGCCGCGCACGCCCGCGGCGAGGAGCCCGCGCCCACGACCCTCGCGGACGAGCGCGCGGCGAATCCGTTCCTGCGCGCCGCCCAGCTCATCCCCGCGCTGCGCGCGCGCGGCATCGACGTGGCGAGCCCCGAGGACGCGTTCCTCGCGCTGCGACGGCTCAGGGACGGTTGGCGATGAGGCAGGCACGAGCCCTCCTCGCGCTCGCGCTCGCCGCGCCCGTGGCCGCGCTCGCCGGCGCCGGAAGCGTCGACCTTCGAGCGAGGGTGGTGCGCTGCACCGGGACGGGCGCGCCGCGCCTGCGCGACGCCGCGGGCAACGTCATGGTGGCGCGCCTCGGCGCGGAGCGTGCGGCGAAGCGCGACGCGCGGCGGAGCTGCCTGGAGGCGCTCAGGGCCGTCCGCCTGCCAACCGGCGCGACGCTCGGCTCGGCGCTCGCGGCCGACGACGCGCTCGCCGCGTCCGTGAAGGCCCTCGTGAAGCGCGCGAAGGTCACCG
>DASWDS010000466.1:0-5646 GCA_036395165.1 Anaeromyxobacteraceae bacterium
GTCGTATTGATCTTCGCCGGCGTTGTATGTGGAAGCGGTCTGTCCGGCCACGAGGGTGTTGAGCGCCTGCTCGATGTCCATGACGCTGACGCCGAGGTCGGCGGCGCGCGGCCGGTCGACGCGGACGTCCGTCTCAGGGCGGCCGGGGCGGAAGCTCATGTCGGCGTCCTTCACGCCGCGCACGCCCTTCACGACGCCGACCACCGCGCGCGCCGTGTCCTGGAGCTGGCGGTAGTCGTCCCCGCGGACGTAGATCATGACCGGCAGCTCGGTGCCCGCGCCCTCGATGAAGCTCACCTCCGCGAGCGTGGCCTTCAGCGCCGGCACGGCGGCGACCCGCCGCCGCAGGTCGTCCTCGATCTGCCACTGGCTCACCTTCCGCTCGCGCTTCTTCGTCGTGTAGACGCGCAGGTTCGCCTTGTTCGCCTCCTCGCCGGGGGCGACGGTCACGAAGAGCGTCCGCACCTCGGGGCTCTCGCGGACCAGGCCCTCGACGCGCCGGGTGACGCGGTCCATCTCGTCCACCGACGTGCCCGCCGGCATCTCGAGCAGGAGGCGGAACTCGCCGCGGTCCTCCGGGGTCATGAACTCCTTGCCCATGAGCGGCGTGAGGGCGATGGAGCCGACGAAGAGGCCCATCGCGGCGAGCATGACCGTGTTCTTGTGCTTGAGGGACCAGCCGAGGAGCCCGCGGTAGCGCACGTCGAGGATGTCGAAGAAGCGCACGATGGGGCCGCTGAGGCGCCCCTCGCGCAGCCGCTCGTGGTGCCCCGGCTGGATGGGCTTCACCACGCGCGCCGACATCATCGGGTCGAGCGTGAAGGAGATGAAGAGCGAGACGAGCACCGCGGCCGTGACCGTGAGGCCGAACTGCTTGAAGAACTGGCCGACGATGCCGCCCATGAAGGCGACCGGCACGAACACCGCCACGATCGTGAAGGTGGTCGCCATGACGGCGAGGCCGATCTCGGCCGTGCCGCGGCGCGCGGCGGTGATGGGGTCCTCGCCGCGCTCCATGTGGCGGTAGATGTTCTCGCGCACCACCACCGCGTCGTCGATGAGCAGGCCGATGGCGAGGGAGAGCGCGAGCAGCGACATCATGTTGAAGGTGAAGCCGAGCCACCACATCGCGAGGAAGGTCGTGACGACCGACGTGGGCAGCGCGAGCGAGGAGATGAGCGTCGAGCGCCAGTCGAGCATGAAGAGGAAGATGACGAGGATCGCCATCGCGCCGCCGAAGAGGATGGCCTCGGTGACGCTGCCGATGTTCTGGCGGATGTAGGTGGACTGGTCGATCGCCTTCACCATCTTCACGTCGGGCGGGAGCGTCGCGGTCAGCTCGGCGACCGTCCGGTAGACGGTGTCCGCGATCTTGACGGTGTTCGTGCCGCCCTGCTTCTGGATCTCGAGCGCGATCGCCTCCTGGCCTTGCAGCCGGGTGCGCACGCGCGCGTCCTTGTAGCCGTCCTCGACGCGCGCCACCTCCGCGAGGTGGACCTGGGCGCCCGTGGCGAGCGTCGCGACCACCACCTGCCGCAGCTCGTCGAGCGTCCGGAACCGCCCGAGCGTCTTCACGTTGAGCTCGGAGGCGCCCGCGTCGATGCGGCCCGCCGGCACGTCGAAGCCGTCGGCGCCGAGCTGCTGGGCGAGACCGGCGAGCGACAGCCCGAGCGACTCGAGCCGCGCCCGGTCGGCGTAGACGTGGATCTCGCGCTCCTGGCCGCCGATGACGTTCACCGCGGCGACGCCGTCGATCGCCTCGAGCTTGGGCTTGATGACGTCCTCGGCGATGCGCCGCGTCTCGGCCGCGTTGTGCGACGACGAGACCGCGTACGTCATGATGGGCTGCGCCGTCGGGTCGATGCGCTGGACGACGGGGTCCTTGATGTCGCCGGGGAGCTTGCCGCGGATGCTCGCGACCTTGTCCCGCACGTCGTTGGCGGCGGTCTTCACGTCCGTCTGGAGCTTGAACTGGATGACGACCGTCGAGACCGAGTCGCGCGAGAAGCTGCGCACCTCGTCCACGCCGTTCACCGACGAGACCTGCTCCTCGATGGCCTTGGTGACGAGCTGCTCCACCTCCTCGGGGCCGGCCCCCGGGTACGGCGTCACTACGGTCACGACGGGGAAGGAGATGTCGGGGAAGAGGTCCACCCCGATGTTGCGCGCGGCGAGCAGGCCGAGCGTCATGAGGGCCACCGTCACCATGACGGTGAAGACCGGCCGCTTGATGCTGATCTCGGAGAGGAACATGGCGTCCTAGCGGAGCTCTGCCTGCGCGCGGGCGCCGGCGGTGGGGGGCGCGACGGCGACCGCGGCGCCGTCGGAGAGCGCGGCGAGGCCGCTCGTCGCCACCTCGTCGCCCTCGGCGAGCCCGGCGCGCACGACGACGCGCCCGCCGTCCGAGGGGCCGAGCTGTGGCTGCACCGCCTCGGCGCGACCGCCGCGCAGGCGGTAGACCGTGACGCCGCCCGCCGCCTCGTAGAGCGCCTCCAGCGGCACGACCAGCGCGCCCTTCGCGAGCCCGACGGTGAGGACGGCATGGGCGAACATGTTCGGGAGGAGGCGCCCCGCCGTGTTGGCGATCTCGACCTCGACGGCGGCGCGGCGCGTCTGCGGGTCGAGGGCGGGCGAGAGGAGGCTCACCGTGCCGTCGAAGAGCTCTCCCGGGAGAGCATCGACCGTCACCTGCGCCGGCTGCGAGCGGGCGAGGCGCACGAAGGCCGCCGCGTCCACGCTCGTCTCGAGCTTGAGCGCCGCGATGTCCTGCATGGTGAAGAGGACCGTGGTGAGCGTCAGCTGGGCGCCCACGTTGACGGGCCGCCGGATGACGGTCCCGGCGAAGGGCGCCACGACGCGGGAGCTCGCGAGCTGCTGGCGCGCGAGCCCGGCTGCGGCCTCCGCCTGCGCGAGCTGCGCCTGCGCGAGCTGGAGCTTCACCCGCGCGCCGTCGACCTGGGCGGGCGACGCCGCGCCGCCCTTCGCGAGCTGCTCGGTGCGATCCCACTCGAGCTTCGCCCCCTCGGCGCCGGCGCGCGCCACCTGCACCGCCGCCTCGGCCTGCTTCGCCTGCCAGCCGATCTCCTCGTGCTCGACCACGGCCAGGAGCTGGCCCGCCTTCACCCGCTGGCCGACCTGGGCGTGCACCGACTCGATGCGCCCTATCACCTTCGAGAGCACGTCGACCTCGTTGCGGGGCCGCACCGTCCCGGTGAGCGCGATGCGATCCGGGACGTCGGCGCGGACGGCGCGCGCGCTCGTGACGAGCGCGGCCTCGCTCCGCCGCTCCTGCGGCTTCACGGCGGCGCGGCGCACGGCGGCGACGCGCACGGCGACGAGCGCGACGAGGGCGGCGGCAAGGGCGGCTGCGGCGATCTTGAGCTTCATGGCTTCGCCTCCGTTCGGGCGGCCTCGGCTTCGAGGCGGTGAGCGAGCTTCTCGAGGATGCGGTAGAGGGCCTTGCGATCGGCGGCGTCGAGCAGGCCGAGGAGACGGGTGAGCTTCCCGCGCAGGTGGGCGTCGAGGTCGCGGAAGGTCGCCCCGCCCTTCTCGGTGAGCCGCGCCCGCACGACGCGCCGGTCGCCCCGATCGCGCTCGCGCTCCAGGTACCCCGCCTCCTCGAGGCGGTCGACGAGCCCGGTGATGGTCTTCTCGGTGATGCCGACCCGGCGCGCCAGCTCGCCCATCGTGAGCGGGCCGTCCTGGCCGAGCCAGATGACGGCGTGGATCTGGGGCGGCGTGAGCTGCCCCTCCTCGCACATGGCGGAGAGGGGATCGCGCATGGGGCGCCGCCGGCTCATCGCGATCATGAGCTCGCGGAAGCGGCGCACCTCCTGCTCGAGCCCACTTTGGGGTGATCCCGGTACCTTGATAGTCCGCATTGCGGACTACCGTCTAGGACGAACGAGTCGAGGTGTCAACGGATCTCTGGAGCGGCGAGACGTCGCAGGTTCACGCTGAGGCGCGTTCCCTGAGCGCTACGTCCTGCACGAATGGAGGGGGGCGTCGCACCGGCGACCCTCTCGGTCAACCGTCCGACGAGCTACGGCTTCCCGCCGAGATCCTCGATCTCGCGCTCGATGTCCTTGCGGTCGTCGGCATCGGGCTTCGCGCGCAGGTAGGAGCGGAAGGCCTCGATCGCCCTCGCCCGCTGGTGGCGGTCCTTGTAGGCGAACCCGAGGTAGTAGTGCGGCATGGGGTTCTTCGGGTCTTCGCGGGCGGCGCGCTCGTACCACCGCAGCGCGTCGCTCGTGCTTCCGCCGTCGTGCTCGGCGCGCGCGATCTTGTAGTAGAGGCCGACCAGCTTCGGGTTCGCCTCCAGCGCCCGGCGGTAGATCGCGATCGCCTCCGAGTGCTTCCCGAGGTGCTCCTTGCAGTCGCCGGCGGCGACCCGCAGGCGCTGCTCCCGCGGCGAGAGCGCGATCGCCTTCTCCAGCTGCCCGAGCGCGTCGGCCCAGCGGCCCTGGCCGGCGTAGAGCCCGGCGAGCGCCTCGTACGGCTCGACGAGCGTCGGGCCGCGCGCCTGCGCCGCGCGGTAGGCGTCCACCGCCTCCGACATGCTCGCCGCGCGCTCCAGCGCGTGCCCGAGCTCGAGCTGGTGCTGCGCGCTCTCCGGCTGGAGCGCGACCGCCTTCCTGAGCTGCTCGATCGCCTGCGGGACCTCGCCCTTCGCGAGCAAGGCGCGCCCGTACCACGACCCGATCTCGGCCGACCCGATCTCGAGGTTGCTCGCCGCGAGGAGGTCCGAGAGGGCGGCGTCCACGTCGCCTGCGTCGAGCTCCACCGCGCCGAGCCGCGCGCGCGAGGCGCCGTCGCGCGGGTCGAGCGTGACCGCGGCCTGCAGCGCCTTCTTCGCGCCCGCGAGATCGCGAGCCTTCCAGAGGAGCTCGCCGTAGGCGGCCTGCGCCGCGACGAGCCGCGGCTGGAGCGCGATCGCGCGCTCCAGCCCCGCCCGCGCGCCGGCGGCGTCGCCGCGCGCCAGCGCGACGCGCGCCAGGCCGAGCTGCGCCTCGGCGTGCGCGGGGTCGATCGCGAGCGCGCGGCGGTAGCCCTGCTCGGCGCCCGCGAGGTCCTTCCGCGCGAGGAGGAGGTCGGACATGCCCGTGATCGCGTCGCCCTGCGCCGGCGACTTCTCGACCGCGAGCTTCAGCTCCTGCTCCGCCGCCTCGAGCTCGCCGCGCCGGAGCCTCGCCTGCCCGAGCGCGAGGTGCGGCTCCCAGGCGCCCGGGTCGCGCGCCACCGCCTGCGCCCAGAGCTTCTCGCCCTCGGCGACCTTGCCGCCCTGGTAGACGACGAGCCCCTTCGCGAAGAGCAGCCGCGCGTCGCCGGGGGATCGCGCCAGCGCGCCGTCCACGACCGTGAGCGCGTCGAGCGCCCGCCCGAGCCCGGCGAGCGCCCGCGCCTGCGCGTCCGCGACCCGCGGATCGTTCCCGGCCGGTCCCGCCAGCGCGGGGGCGAGCGCCGACGCCGCCTTGTCCGGCGCGTTGCGATCGAGCTCGAACGACGCCAGCGCGAGCTTCGCGTCGAGGTCCTCGGGGTCCTCCTGCGCGGCGGCCTCGAGCTCCTTCTCGGCCGCGGCGAGACCGCCCTCGACGTCCGCGCCCAGGGTGCGCGCCAGCGCCTGGCCCAGGGCGGTGCGTGCCCGGG